>NZ_JBFTQI010000296.1:0-6648 GCF_056398925.1 Pedobacter sp. 01T416_2 | reverse complement strand
CTACCGCACGGGCTACTATATCACGTGGTGCCAAAGATTTACGCTCATCATATTCATGCATAAATTCCTCACCATTCTTCCGTCTTAAAACACCACCAAAACCCCTAACAGCTTCTGATATTAAGAACGATGGGTACTCTCCAGGATGATACAAAGCAGTGGGATGGAACTGAATAAACTCCATATTCCTTACCTTTCCTTTTGCACGGTAAACCATTGCCATACCATCGCCTGTTGCAATAACCGGATTTGTTGTGGCCGAATATACATGTCCGGCACCACCCGAAGCCATCACAGTCACATTTGCCACAATCTTTTCCACATCGTTAAGCTCTGTGTTAAAGGCATATACACCATAACAGTTGATATCTTCGGTACGTTTATCAACAAACTCACCCAGGTGATGCTGGGTAATTAACTCCAGCGCAAAGTAATGTGTTAATATCTCTATGTTGTTATTCTCATGAATTTCATTCAGCAATACCCGCTCAATCTCGTATCCGGTGATGTCTTTGTAGTGCAAAACACGGTGTTCAGAGTGTCCTCCCTCCTTGGCTAAATCATAGAAACCGGAGTTATCCTTATCGAAGTTTATRCCATAATCAATGATCTCCTGAATACGCTGAGGCCCCTCTTTTACAACGATTTCCACAATTTTTTCATCACATAATCCATCGCCGGCAATCAAAGTATCATCGATATGTTTCTCAAAAGAATCACCTTTATCTACCACAACCGCAACACCGCCCTGAGCGTATTTTGTATTCGATTCGTCTTCGTTCGACTTAGTAACAATTAAAACCTTACCAAACTTTGCTGCCTTAAGTGCAAAACTCAAACCCGCTATACCTGAACCAATTACCAGAAAATCTACTTTCCTCATTAATAAAAACATTTAATTATCCACGATGTTAACAACTAGTTGATAAATGTTAACTCTGTGTCTAAATTATCCTAACAAATAAATTTGAATGTTTAAAGCTACTCTAAAAAGACAATTTGCCACAATCTTTTAAGTAATTTTTGAGCACCTTTGTACAAGTAATTAACTTTTTACCCACTTATAAACAATTAACATTCGGGTATTGATAAAAATTGAGTGACTTTTCGATAGTGCTGAAAATCAAATTCATGATATTAGAGAAATGTAATCTAAATGTTAGTAAACGATTAACAACTTATATAAAAGAACTTTTTTTCGAAACTTGCCAACAATACTAACACACTAATAAACAAACAAGATTTATTTATTTAAAAATACTTATTAATTATTGAGACGTTGAAAGCTTTATCTTTGGCCAACGTCAAAATTCAAAAAAGGAAAATTTTAAAATGAACATAGATGTCTTAGAAGAAATCAATAAAAAAGGTTTCGCAGAAGAAGAAATTGATCCTACACTCGATCTTTTTGCTGAGATTGAGAAATTAAAAAAGGAAAAGAATGCCATTATTCTTGCACATTACTATCAAGAACCTGATATTCAGGATATTGCAGATTATATTGGCGATAGTTTAGGACTGTCGCAAGAAGCAGCAAAAACAGATGCTGATGTAATTGTGTTTGCTGGCGTGCATTTTATGGCCGAAACAGCAAAGATTTTATCGCCTGATAAAACGGTTCTATTACCAGATGTAAAAGCAGGATGCTCATTAGCAGATAGTTGTCCGCCCCATCTGTTTAGAAAGTTTAAAGAAAAATATCCAGATCACCTGGTCATCACTTATGTAAACTGTACTGCTGAACTAAAAGCTTTAAGTGATATTGTTTGTACAAGTACGAATGCCGTTCAGATTGTAGAGAGTTTACCTAAAGACCAAAAAATAATCTTCGGTCCCGATCGAAATTTAGGTGCTTATGTAGCAAAGAAAACCGGGCGCGATTTGGTATTGTGGAATGGTGCCTGTATGGTACATGAAATTTTTTCGCAGGAGAAAATTACAAAACTAAAAGAACGCCATCCGAACGCTAAATTTATTGCGCATCCGGAATGTGAAGAAGTGGTTTTGAAAATGGCCGATTATATCGGTTCAACAACCGGGCTTCTAAAATATACCATTACCAATCCGGCTACAGAATTTATTGTAGCTACCGAAAGTGGAATTATCCACCAGATGGAAAAGGCAAATCCAACAAAAACATTTATTCCGGCGCCGCCGAATAACAGCTGTGCCTGTAACGATTGCCCATACATGAAAAGAAATACTTTAGAAAAACTATATTTATGTATTAAAAATGGTTTGCCAGAAGTAACTGTACCTGAGCATATTATTGAACTTGCCCGTAAACCGATACAGCGCATGCTTGATATTTCTGCAGAATTGGGATTATAATGCATAAAGACATCCGAAGTTTACAGGAGCTTAGGGCCAGCAAAACTTCGGATGTCTAATCTTAGATTATGGAAAAAAACAACATCCTTAAAAATTACTCAGGCTTATTATGGCTTTTGGCAGGAATAACTGTTGGAAGTATTGTGGGCTTAATTTTTGGGAAAAGCGTTGAAAGTATAAAACCATTAGGCGATATATTTTTAAACCTGTTGTTTACAGCTGTTATTCCATTGGTATTTTTTGCGGTTTCTTCAGCAATTGCGAATATAGATAGAACAAAAAAGTTAGGAAGATTATTAACCATTATGGTTTTGGTCTTTCTTTCTACCATACTCATTTCTGCGGTTTTAACCTTGGTTGCTACCTGGATTTTTCCTATCCATCAGCAATTAGGAAACACGCCTTTACCAACTGAACCTGAAAAAATCCAGTCGTTTGGCGAACAAATGACCCAACTTTTAACCGTAGGAGAATTTTTCGAGATAGGAAGTAGAAAAAATATGCTTGCATTGATTATTTTTTCAGTACTGGTTGGTTTTTCTACGCTATATTCTGGTAAAGAAGGCGATGCATTTAAGAACTTCTTGGTATCGGGCAATGAAGTGATGAAAAAACTCATCATTTTGATTATGAAACTTGGCCCAATCGGTTTGGGTGCTTATTTTGCTTATCAGGTTGGGGTTTTCGGTCCACAGCTTTTTGGAACTTATGCCAAAGCTTTAGGTTTATACTATGGCGTAGGTGCATTTTATTTTATCGTTTTTTTTACCCTATATGCTTTTGTTGCAGGTGGATTTAAAGCGATAAAAGTATTTTGGAAAAATAACATTGTGCCATCTTTAACTTCAATCGGAACCTGTAGCAGTATTGCCACTATTCCGGCAAATTTAGATGGTGCGCGAAAAATGGGCGTACCCGATTACATTACCAATGTGACGATTCCATTAGGTTCAACCTTGCATAAGGATGGTTCGAGTATTAGCTCTATTGTTAAAATTGCTGTTGTTTTTGCCATTTTTGGTAAGGATTTAGTACATGTTGATACCATTATTTTGGCACTGGGTATTACTGTTTTAGTGAGTATTGTAGAAGGTGGAATACCAAATGGCGGTTATATTGGCGAATTATTAATGATTTCGGCTTACCAATTACCACCAGAGGCGCTACCACCAGCTATGATTATTGGAACTCTGGTAGATCCAATGGCTACCTTGTTAAATGCTACTGGCGATAATGTTGCGGCCATGTTAATTGCCAGGTTTACCGAAGGTAGGAATTGGATGGAAAGTAAGGATTTGTCATCCTGACGCAGGAAGGATCTGCAAGCTATGAAATACCAGCTGGTGCAGTTAAAGATTCTTCGCTATGCTCAGAATGACAATTGATTTTAAAAAATAAAAATCGGGGGCTTCGCCCCTAACTATTGCATATGTTTGAAAATAAAGAGCGTACAGATATTAATGAATTAGGCGAATTTGGGTTGATTAAACACCTAACTACTAATTTTAAAATTAAAAACGATTATTCGGTAAAAGGTGTTGGCGATGATGCTGCTGTTTTAGATGCCAAAGGAAAACAGACCTTAATTTCGACTGATTTATTGCTGGAAGGAATCCATTTCGACTTGGCTTATGTGCCTTTAATGCACTTAGGTTACAAAGCTGTTCAGGTAAATTTGAGTGATATTTATGCCATGAACGGAAAAGCAAGTCAGATTACAGTTTCGCTGGGTTTATCGAGTAAATTTCCTTTAGAGGCTGTCGAAGAAATTTATAAGGGAATCGAACTAGCTTGCAACAAATATAACATTGATTTAATTGGTGGAGATACTTCATCAAGCAAGCAAGGCCTGGTAATCAGTATTACCAGTATAGGTTATGCCGATGCAGATAAAGTGGTGTACCGAAATGGCGCTCAAGAACATGATTTATTGTGTGTTTCTGGCGATTTGGGTGGCGCTTATTTAGGCCTGCAGATTTTAGAAAGAGAGAAGTTAATCTATTTGGAAAATCCACAGATCCAACCAGATTTAGAGGGTAAAGATTATATCATCGAAAGACAATTGAAACCAGAAGCAAGGATGGATATTATTGCACTTTTAGATGAAATGAATATCAAACCAACTTCGATGATCGATGTTTCGGATGGTTTAGCTTCCGAAATTTTACATTTGGCAGAACAATCAGATAAAGGAATGACCATTTACGAGGAGAAAATTCCTTTAGATCCAATGACTTATGAAACTGCGCGTGAATTAGGTTTAGATCCAACGGTTTGTGCTTTAAGTGGTGGTGAAGATTATGAGTTATTGTTTACCATTAGTCAGGATGATTATAAAAAACTGAAACATGATGTAGATATTACTGTGATTGGACATGTTACCGATAAAAACTCGGGTTGTAAAATGGTTTCTAAATCAGAAAAAGTACACGAACTGAAGGCTCAGGGTTGGAATGCTTTTAATAAATAAAAATAGGTCGTCATTTCGAGCGGAGTGCAACGAAGTCGAGAAATCTTTGTAGGCAGATCTCTCCATTCCACTGCATTTCAGTCGAGATGACGATTTTACTTTGTAGTCGATATTGCTAAGAAATATAAATTTCTTTAACAATTACTATTTTTGCAAATTAGTCTTTATTAATGCAAATTTTTTTTAGCTCTTTTGTCTAACGCGATCGTCATGCTGAATTTATTTCAGCATCTTTTCTGTAAAATAGACCCTGAAATAAATTCAGGGTGACGGCTCTAAGTTTAAATAACTACTCTACTCACTGATAAAGGGTAAATATTCTAATCTTCATTAACATCCAAATACTTAGTATCAATCTGTTTGGTGGTCTTTGCTCCTAATTTTTTAATCTTTTCAGAAGTGTTTGTTAAATTTCCCGAACCCACTGATAATTTGTTAATGGCTTTATCGTAAGCATCCTGCCCATTTTTGATGTGTTTGCCAATATTTTCCATATCTGAAATAAAGCCTACAAACTTATCGTACATACTGCCGCTTAAACGGGCAATTTCCATTACATTCCGGTTTTGGCGCTCCTGTTTCCACATGCTGGCAATGGTGCGTAAAGTGGCCAATAATGTTGAGGGACTCACAATTACTACCCTTCTGTCCCAGGCAAAATTGAAAAGTTCAGCATCTTTTTGAACCGCAATGCTGAAAGAAGATTCGATCGGTACAAACAGCAAAACAAAATCCGGAGAATTGATTTTATATAAATCCTGGTAATTTTTTGAAGATAGTTCCTGGATGTGGTTCTTAATAGAGGCTAAATGCTGTTTTACATAGCCTTCACGCTCTTCATCGCTCTCAGCTGATACAGAACGCTCATAAGCAATCAGAGATACCTTAGCATCGACTACCAGGTGTTTATCATCTGGTAGGTCAATCACTACATCGGGCTGGTACCGACCGCCTTCGGCGGATATATGTGAGGCTTGAATGCGGTATTCCTGATCGCGTACTAAACCTGAGCGTTCCAAAACCTTTTCCAAAATCACTTCCCCCCAATTTCCTTGCTTTTTACTATCGCCTTTTAAAGCTTTGGTTAAATTATTGGCATCTTCCTGAATCTGTTTACTTTGATCCATTAATAATGAAATTACACCTTTCAGTGTATTTCTTTCATCCGATTCTGCTTTGTAAACCTTTTCTACTTTATCTTCAAAAGCTTTAATATTTTCTTTTAAAGGATTTAAGATGATAACCAAATTAGTTCGGTTCTGCTCAATAAATTTGCTCGATTTTTCCTCCAGTATTTTATTGGCAATTAATTCAAAGTCTTTGTTTAATTTTTCTTGTGACTGCTCAAAATTTAGCTTCTGTTCGGCAAGTTTTTCTTTTTCGGCCAGGTAAAAAGACCTGGTACTTTCCAATTCGCGATTGGCATCGGCAAGCCGGTCGCGCTCAGCCTGCAACTCATCAATTAGGCGTTGCTGTTCTTGTTTAAGTAGCGTAGTAATGTGCTCTTTTTCGGCAGATAAATTAGAAACACGTTCGTCGGCTTTGGCCAGGCTGATTTTTAACGATTCATTTTCACTTTTTGTTCTTTCGAAGTCTTCTACCGAAATAATAGAAAGAGCAGCCTGCGGTTTCTTCAATAATAAAATAACCAGAACTATTAAAATAACGATTAGTAAAGCAATACCCGCAATCTCCATAATGATAAAAATTTTAGCAAAAATGAAGATTTAAAATAGATATACCAAAAAATTTTAGTTATTGTGAACGGAAAATAACGGAAAAAAATTTCTATAATTGGGCATTAGTATTTTATAAATGAACGCATTAACAGTCCTCATATCCTGCCC
>NZ_JBFTQI010000295.1:0-6664 GCF_056398925.1 Pedobacter sp. 01T416_2 | reverse complement strand
CTGTACTGCTAATCGGGTACTGTAATCCGTCTTTCCGCTAAATTCCCGATCAAACCTTTGCTAAAAAACAAATGTTCATTGAGATCGGGAGATATCGCTTCAATACGGTTTAGTTAAATAGGACTGTGCTAAAAACTCAGGTACATTTCACGCACACTAAACAGTGAACCGATTAACCGTTTAAAACAATTAACCATTAGAGATGAACCTCGATAAAAGCCAGCTAATAGCTTCAGCATACGAACATACACCAACCAAGGAGCAATTGCTTTTTTGCGAGCGGATGTCGGTGTTTTTGCAACAGGACGACGAGTACCGCTGTTTTGTGCTTAAAGGTTACGCTGGTACAGGTAAGACCACCTCTGTAGCGGCTTTGGTGAAGGTTTTGAAACAATTTAATCTGCGCAGTGAACTGCTTGCGCCAACGGGAAGGGCAGCGAAAGTAATGAGCCAGTATTCATACCGAAAAGCATTAACCATACATAAACGGATTTACCGCAAGCGTTCGGCGGCATCGCCCGAAATGCAGTTTCAATTGGCACCTAATCTCTCGGAAAATACATTGTTTATTATCGACGAGGCCTCGATGATTGCCGATGAATTTAATGAAACAGGCTCTTCAATATTAAGAGATCTGCTGGAGTTTGTGTACAATACCAAAAACTGCTTTTTGCTTTTTGTGGGCGATACGGCCCAGTTGCCCCCGGTGGGGAGCTTAGATAGCCCGGCATTGAACGAACAGTACCTCAAAGATAAATTTGCATTAACCGTGTCGTCTGTTGAGTTAAAGGAGGTGGTTAGGCAAGGGAAGAAGTCGGGTATTTTGGCCAATGCCACGATGTTGAGAAATCAGATTGCTAAAAATCCTGAAAATCCGATGCCTAAATTCCTGACTAAAAGTTATACCGATATTTACAATATGCCCGGGGCGCGTTTGGTTGAAGGACTGGAATATGCTTACCGCAAATTCGGCATGGAAAATACCCTGGTGGTTTGTCGTTCCAATAAATCGGCCAATGTGTATAACCAGCAGATTAGAGCCAGGTTGTTGTATCGCGAGGAAGAGTTAACGGGCGGTGATCAGATTATGGTGGTGCGGAACAATTATTTCTGGCTACCAGAGAACGAGGATACTGCTTTTATTGCCAATGGCGATATGGCAAAGGTGATTCGTGTGAGGGGAGAAGAAGAACGTTATGGATTCCGTTTTGCCGATGCCACTTTAGAGTTTATGGATTTCCCCGCTGCGGGGCAGATTAGTTGCAAAGTAATGTTGGATACGCTCAATTTAGAAAGTGCTAATCTGCCTTATGAGCAGAATAAAAAGCTTTTTGACGGGCTTAATGAAGATTATGAGCACATTGCCAATAAACGGCAACGGATGTTGGCCATTAAGGCAGATCCTTTTTACAACGCCTTGCAAATTAAGTTTGCTTATGCGGTAACCTGCCATAAAGCACAGGGCGGACAGTGGGATGCGGTTTTTGCTGATCAGGGTTATCTTACTGAAGAAATGATTGATCTCGATTTTCTCCGCTGGTTATACACTGCTGTAACGCGAGCAAAAAAAGAGTTATATTTAGTCAATTTTGCGCCTCAGCTTTTCGCAAAGACGGCGCAGGAGGACTACTTTTAATAGCTATCGTCATGCTGAATTTATTTCAGCATCTATTTACGAAGAGACCCTGAAATGAACTCAGGGTGACGATCAATGTGCTAAGAAGTTTAGATACTAACCAATTATATATGAAATTTGCCTTTAGTCTTAAAAACAAGCTAAAAATAGCTTTTTTGCTTTTCTGCATCATGTGCTGCACCTTGTTGATCCGTTTTTTGGAAGATAAAAGTGTAGAGAAGATTAACGAATCTTTCATTTCAATGTACAACGACAGACTTGTTCCCGCTACAGATTTATATTTTATTGCCGAAAACCTGTATCATAAAAATAAGATTCTCCAGGAAATATTATTCGGGGATGGTGCTGTTCAGCCTTCAATCGGTATAGTGAAAATGAATAAACATAACCGTAAAATAGATTCGATAATCAATAAATATGAACTTACTTTATTGGTAAAACAGGAGAAAAGTTTTTTAAACGATCTTAAAAAAGCATTAACTGTTCAACAGGGAGTGGAGGCGAAAATAATAAACATGGCAGGTACTGAAGGAAGAATAATTTATGAGTCGATGGGAAAAAAAGCTGTTGATGAAACACTGGCTAAGCTTTCGGCGTTGATTAAAATACAATCTAAAGTGGGTAATGATCTGATTAAAGGCTCAAAGATCTTCGTTTCGGGAACGAAGGTATATTCTACCTTGCAGGTTATTTTAGCTATTGTGATCGGAATTATGATCGTAGCCATTGTTTCGGCCTCGAATGCAGTGAAAATTCAGAGCGAGAAGTTTAATTTGAATTAGACTTATAGTAAGTTTTACTGGTTAATTCATGATTGGTCGTCTTTCCCGCGCAGGCGGGAATCGTAATGCAAGCGCTTTAAGATTCCCAATCAAGTTGGGAATGACGACCAATCTTAATGATTTTTATGAAATAAATTATTCTGCTTCGTCGTCTGTAATCAGTCTGATCGAATCGTCAGAAAGTACGATTAAACGCTCCTTATATAGTGAGCCAATGGTTTTTTTGAAGGCGCTTTTACTGATCTGGAAACGGTGATAAATATCTTCAGGAGAACTTTTATCGCCCAGTTCAATTACACCGCCACTCTTTTTTAGCTCTCTTAACATCATCTCTTTCGAATCGAGAATATGGCCGTAACCACTTGGCTGTAGGGTTAAATCGATCTTACCCTCCACTCGGATTTTCTTGATCCAGCCTTTGCGCATTTCGCCTGGTTGGATATTATCAAAAACCTCGTTATTGTAAAGCAAACCGATATAAGTATTGTTGATAATGGCGTTAAAACCAAGATCGGTTTCTTCGGTAATCAATAAGCTTACTTCGTCGCCCTCTTCAAAATCGAAACCATCTTCTTCCACAAAATCGTATAGCTTAGAAGAAGCCAGTAAGCGGTCGTTACTTTCGTCTAAATACAGGTAAACCACATATTTATAGCCTTTTTGCATCGGCCTTTTTTGCTCGCGATCTGGTACATAAACATCTTTATCGATACCAAGATCCATAAAAACGCCATCATCACCATCAGAAACCACTTTCAAAAAAGCGAAATCGCCCACTTCGGCATATGCTTTCTGGGTAGTTCCGGTTAAGCGGCCATCTTTTTGTACAAAAACAAAAACGGTAATGTTATCGCCAATTTCTACGCCATTCGGAACGTATTGGTAAGGCAGGATGACCAGTTTATCGCCATCGGTTAAGTTTAATCCAGCTTCTGTTTTGCTTAAAATCCTTAACTCGTTGTATTTTCCTATTTCAATCATGTGTTTTGGGTTTAACCATTTTCTTCAATGGCTTTTGCTGCAAAGGTAACAATGTTTCGTTGCAAATCGGTTTTAAATGAAGTTGGAAAGGTATATGAGTAAAACAGAAAAAATGTTCTTTACTTCAGCCTTGCGCAGTGGCTACTTTCAACAGATTATAAAAGAATGATCGTCATTCCCGCGCAGGCGGGAATCTTAAAGCAATATGTAAACCTAGCTAAAGTTTTAAGATTCCCAATCAAGTTGGGAATGACGACCCGCGAATACACCTTATTTGGGCCTGCAATGAAAAAAAATATATATTTTAGCAACTTATCTAATATTAAAACTACAATATGAACAAGCAGATTCCTCCATTTTTTTTAAGCGACGAGTATTTTATTGATGAGAAAGTAAACTTTTTAAAGTTTGCGAACGAGTACAAAGTGTATAACGATCAGGGCGCTCAGATCGGGATTATTAAACAGCGTATTTCTGGCTGGCAAAAGGCTTTAACCTTATTGGTTGATAAGCGTATGATGCCTTTTAAATTAGAAATTACCGATATTAACGACCAGTTGCAGGCCACCATTACAAGAGGATGGACCTTCTGGATGTCGAAAATTATTGTGACCGATCCGCTTGGTGTTGAAGTGGGCATTATTAAACAAAAGTTTAAATTCTTCAAGCCTACTTTTACCATTTCGAGTCCAACATCTGGAGAAGAGATCGCAAAAATATCTGGCGATTGGAAAGCCTGGAACTTTAGCATCACCAATAACGCAGGTGCCGAAATGGGCAAAATAAACAAAAAGTGGGCTGGCGCTTTGAAAGAAGTTTTCACCACGGCCGATAAATACAATGTGTCTATCGATCCAAGTTATGCAGAAAGCAATCAGAAAGTTGCAATTGTGGCCACTGCCATTACCATCGATATGGTTTTGAAGGAAAGTAAATAGGCGGTTAATTAACATAAGCGGTTAAATATTAAATAGGAGCCTGTATCATAAAAGCAATTTCTCCTTAGGCTATGTCATGTTGAGCTTGTCGAAACACCTTAAGAGGTATTTAATAAGTCCTTCGACAAGCTCAGGATGACAAATCTAAAATATGATACAGCCTCTTTTTATTTTATAAGTTTCTTCTTCTATAACTTTCTTACAAACGATATCAATTAATTCGGCTAAATTTGGAACCTACAATTTAAGGTATCTTCATTGATATGGAAAAAACCAAAGAAGCCAAAAAGCCGAGTATTTTCAGTTTACTTGGAAACTACAGGGGCTTGATTTTTATGCTGATCCTGTTTGCGTTGCTCAGTAACGGTATTAATTTACTCTTACCAAAGATTATTGCAAGCGGTATCGATTCTTATACCAACAAAACTTTCAACCTTCAGTCCATTCTTCTTCAGTTTTCACTGGCTATTGTACTGGTTTTTATCTTTACTTATTTGCAGAGTATTGTACAAACCTATGCTTCTGAACGTGTGGCAAGAGATTTAAGAACAAGGTTATCGGATCAGATTTCGCGACAGAGCCATGCCTACATTATTCAGGCTAATCCCTCAAAACTGCTAACCAATCTTACGGCTGATGCCGATTCGATTAAAATGTTTGTTTCGCAGGCTATCGTATCTATCTGCTCGTCTATATTTTTAATTGTTGGGGCAAGTATTCTGCTCCTGATGATTAACTGGAAACTGGCACTTTGCGTGATTGCTATTGTGCCGATTATCGGTGGGGCATTTTTCTATGTGTTGAGCAAGGTAAAAGTGCTTTTCAAAAAGAGTAGGGAAGTGATCGATTGGCTGAACAAAGTAATCAGCGAAAGTATTTTAGGCTCGGCTTTAATCAGGGTAATTAATTCGCAAGCTTTAGAATACAATAAATTTATAGATGCGAATGCCAAAGCGAGAGATTTAGGAATTTCCATTCTCCGTATGTTTGCTGCGCTGATTCCGATTATTGTTTTTACAGCCAATTTATCCGGTTTGTGCATTCTGGTACTGGGTGGTCACTTTGTTATTACCAATTCGATGACCCTGGGAGAATTTACCGCTTTTAGTAGTTACCTCACCCTCATTATATTTCCCATTTTGGTAATCGGTTTTATGAGCAATGTAATTGCACAGGCTACGGCATCTTACCAAAGGATAGAAAGTGTGCTGAATGCTGCTGAGATCAAACATCCAGGCACGCTAAGCACACAATTACGAGGGGAACTAGAAGCGAAAGACCTTAATTTGAGTTTCGGACAAAAACCAGTTTTAAAATCGGTTTCATTTTCGGCTAAAGCAGGTTCTAAAACCGCTATTATTGGCCCTACGGCTGCGGGTAAAACACAATTGCTTTATATTTTAACAGGTCTTATTGAAGCAGATTCTGGCGCGGTGCTGTTCGATAACGAAGAAATTAAAAAGTACAACCAGGAGAATTTTCACCAACAGGTTGGCTTCGTATTTCAGGACAGCATTATGTTCAACATGAGCATTAGGGAAAATRTTGCCTTTAGCGATACCGTTACAGACGAATCGCTAGCCAAAGCCATAGCTACTGCCGAACTGAAAGATTTTGTAGATGCCTTACCTGATCAATTGAATACTATTGTTTCAGAACGTGGAAACAGCCTTTCGGGTGGACAAAAACAACGCATTATGCTGGCCAGGGCTTTAGCGGTGAATCCGAAGATCTTATTGCTTGATGATTTTACAGCCCGTGTTGATACCAATACGGAGAAAAGGATTTTGGAGAACATCCAACAAAATTATCCTGGTTTAACTTTACTTTCCATTACACAAAAAATAGCTTCTGTTGAGCATTACGATAAAGTGATCTTGCTGATGCAGGGCGAAATCATTGCAGAAGGAACCCATCAGGATTTGCTGAAAAGCAGTCCCGAATATGTTCAGATTTACAATTCACAACAGAGCACCAGTAATTATGAACTACAATCTTAACCAGCTTAACACCAGGCAGGAAAAGCAATCTACTTTGAAGGCGCTGAAAAGCCTACTAAAACTGATCTCGGCTGAACGTAAGAACCTTTGGCTGGCGCTGATTGCCATTTTGGTTAACTCAGGTCTGTTGCTTTTGGGACCATTATTGGTAGGCCACACGGTTGATACCTATATCCGCACTAAACAGTTTCATGGTGTGCTTATTTTTGGTGGTATACTGTTAGTGATGTATATGATTGCTATGGTTACCGGTTACACCCAAACCAGGTTGATGGGTGGAGTAGGCCAGCGAATGTTATACACTTTGCGTAATGCCATTTTTAATAA
>NZ_JBFTQI010000294.1:0-6696 GCF_056398925.1 Pedobacter sp. 01T416_2 | reverse complement strand
AGGTTATCGTGATGCCGAATTATTAAAAGATACCATTTACCAGCATAACAAGAAAAAGGTTAACATCAGGATGGACCTTTACGAAGGGAAAAAATATTACTTCGGTAATATTACCTGGGCAGGTAATGCCATTTATCCGGATAGTATTTTGCAAAAAGTATTAACCATCGAAAAAGGTGATGTTTTTAGCGAAGAAAAATTAAATAAAAAATTAAACGGCGGTGGCGAAAACGGTGGCGACATTAACAGTATGTATACCGATAATGGATATTTAACTTTTAATATCGATCCGGTACAGACCAAAATTTATGGCGATACTGTTGATGTGGAATTACGCATGTACGAAGGTCCACAGTATACCAACAACCGCATTACTTTAAAAGGTAATACCATTACAAACGATAAAGTTGTTTTGCGTGAGATCCGTACCAAACCCGGACAGAAATTTAACAAAAGTGATTTGATCCGTACCATCCGCGAAATCGGTCAATTGGGTAACTTCGACGAGTCTAAAACTGTACCTACACCTCGCCCTAACCCGGCAGATGGTACTGTAGATATTGAATATGCTGTAGAAGAGAAACCTTCAGATCAGATTGAGTTATCAGGTGGTTTTGGTGGTGGCCGTATCATTGGTACATTAGGTTTAACCTTCAATAACTTTTCGTTACGTAACTTATTTAATTTAAAAGCTTACAAACCATTGCCAAAMGGTGATGGGCAGAAATTAAGCTTACGTGGACAAACCAACGGTAAATATTACCAATCATATAGTTTCTCCTTCTCTCAACCTTGGTTTGGTGGCGAGAAACCGGTAAGTTTCGGTGTGAGTGCATTTACTTCACTACAATCTAATGGATTAAGTTCAGATAATGCGCAGTTTCAAAAAATACGTTTAAATGGTGTAACGGTTAGTTTAGGTAGAAGATTAAACTGGCCAGATAACTATTTTCAGTTAAGCCATGCGGTTAGTGTACAACAGTACATCTTAAATAACTATTCAGGATATTTATTCAATACGGGTACATCTTACAACATAAGTTTATCACAGGAGATTAGCCGCGATTCAAGRGATTCGCCGATCTTCCCTAAATCTGGATCATTCTTACGTTTCACCGTTCAGGCAACGCCACCATTTTCATTGTTAAATAAAACAAACTATGCAACGGCATCAGATAGAGAGAAATATCGCTTTACTGAATATCATAAATGGAAATTCGATTCACAATGGTACCAACGTGTAGCCGGAAACCTGGTAATCAAAGCGCAGGCCCAGTTTGGTTTCTTGGGGCAATATAACAAAGCAGTTGGCCAATCAGCATTCGAGCGTTTTAAACTTGGTGGTGATGGTATGCAGGGATTCGATTTCTTGCAGGGATCTGAGCTGATCGCGATGCGTGGTTACGCTAACAATGCTGTTATCCCGAATGGATCCGATCCGGCTGTAGCGCAGCAATCAGGTAGCCCAATTTATACCAAATATGTATTAGAGGCACGTTATCCCGTTATTGYAAGCCAACAAGCCACAGCTTTCGTTTTGGCCTTTGCAGAAGCTGGTAACACCTGGAACAGATTTGGTGATTTTAATCCTTTTAACGTTAGAAGATCAGTGGGTGTAGGTGCAAGGATCTTCCTTCCTATATTTGGTTTGTTGGGTATCGATTATGGACATGCGTTTGATACCATACCTGGACTATCAGACGGAGGAAAGCAAAATTTTACATTTAGTATCGCACAACAATTAGGTGGATTTTAATTGATAAAGAACAAAAATTTAACTAATTATGCAATAAATCATTGCAATAGGAGTTTAAAGAAAGCTTAGGTTATTAACTATATCATTAACACACACACAAATGAAGAAGTATCTTTTTATCGCATTCCTACTTTGCACTTCTTTTGGTGCCTTTGCACAGAAGTTTGCTTATGTAGACACGGAGTATATTTTGAAACATTTACCAGAATATAAATCGGCACTAAGTCAATTAGATGTTGCCTCTAAACAATGGCAGCAACAGGTGGACCAGAATTTTTCTGAAATAGACAGGATGTACAAGGCTTATCAGGCCGATCAGGTTTTGTTAACCGATGATATGCGCAAGCGCCGTGAAAACGAGATTATAGAAAAAGAAAAACAGGCTAAAGAATTTCAACGTTCTAAGTTTGGGCCAGATGGGGATCTTTTTCAAAGCAGGGTAAAATTAATTAAACCCATTCAGGATAAAGTAGCCGAGGCGATTAAACAGATTGCAAAATCTAAATATTTAGACTTCATTTTCGACAAGAGCAGTGAAGCAACAATGATGATTTATGCGAGTAGCAGTTACGATGTTAGTAATGACGTAATTGTAAAATTAGGTTATAAACCAGGGACTGTAAATAATTAGTATATTCGCCCCTGATTTTTGAAGAAAAACAATTAGAAAAAAATAAAAAAGTAAAATAAAACGATGAGAAAGTTAATTAACGTATTCTTTGTAGCAGCAGGGTTATTGTTTACAGCGAATATGGCAAGTGCACAACAAAAATTGGGTCACATTAATTCTGAAGAGGTATTTGCAAATTTACCAGAGGCTAAAACAGCTCAAACTACTTTAGAAACCTTAGGTAAACAAAAGCAAGCCGATATTGATGCAATGATCAAAGAATATCAAAGTAAAATGGCTGCAGCAGAAGCTAAGCAAAAAACTTTGAGTGAGGCTAACAAAGAAACAGTAGGTAAAGAATTACAAGCTGCGGGTCAAGAATTACAGGATTTAGAAAAACGCATTACTGATGCGCGTACTAAAGCGTCGCAAGATATAGGTACTAAACAAGGTGAATTATTCCAACCTATCCAGGCTAAAGTTGCAACTGCAATTTCTGCTGTAGCTAAAGAAAAAGGTTTAGCTTACGTTTTCGATATCGCAAACGGACAAGGTGGTAACAATTTAGTTTTCTGGGATGGTGGTGATGATATTACTGCTTCAGTAAAAACTAAATTAGGAATCACTGCAACTGCTGCAAAACCAGCAGCACCTAAAAAGTAGTTCTGAGTCGGAAGTTCGGAGTTCAAAATCTCCTTACCAATTCAAAATATAAGGCGGAATTAAGTTTAACTTAGTTTCGCTTTTTGTTTTAGGATTTTCGTCATGCTGTCCCGAGTTTCGGGATCAGCATCTTTGATGTCTAACTTCAGCGCAGCAGATCCTGAAACAAGTTCAGGAAGACGACCGTTTTAAAGATTTAACTTTTCAATATTTATCTATAACTTTCCAACACAATGCAGGCTTCGCCAATAGGTATTTTCGATTCAGGTTACGGTGGTTTAACAGTTTTCCGGTCTATTGCCGATAAATTGCCCGATTACAATTATATCTATTTGGGCGATAATGCCCGTTCGCCCTATGGCGACCATTCTTTCGAGACCATTTATAAATATACTTTAGAATGCGTAGAATGGCTTTTTGCTAAAGGATGCCATTTGGTTATTCTTGCCTGTAATACGGCGTCAGCTAAAGCGCTTAGAACGATCCAGCAAATAGATCTTCCTGCTAAATATCCCGGTAGAAGAGTGCTTGGCGTAATCAGGCCCACAGCTGAGGTAATTGATGGTTATACGAGCACTAAATCGGTAGGGGTAATGGGGACCAGAGGTACAGTTAATTCTCAATCTTATCTTTTAGAGATCAATAAATTTTTTCCTGAGATTAAGGTTTACCAGCAAAGCTGCCCGATGTGGGTTCCACTGATTGAAAATAACGAACACTTACAATCTGGCGCTGACTTTTTTATCAATGAATATTGTGATCAGTTATTGAGCCAATCGGCAGCTATCGATTGCGTGCTATTGGCTTGTACACACTATCCTTTATTAATGCCTAAACTGAAGAAGGTATTCCCCGACCATATAAGCGTTTTAACGCAAGGCGAGATTGTATCCCGCAGTTTAGCTGATTATTTAAAGAGACACCCTGAGATRGAAGAAAAACTAGCTAAACAGGGCGAAAGGTATTTCTATACTAGCGGTGATCCTGCAGCTTTTGATGAACACGCCTCTATTTTTTTCGGAGAGCCGTTGAAATCAGATAGAATGATTGTTTAACTGTAAACTGAACCCTGGTTAATTGTTTGAATTGGTTAACTGGAAATTGCGCATTGAAAATTGTTAATTCCTGATCTGCGTCCTGCTGAACTTCTTTCAGTATCTATTCTGTTGATAAAAATCTTTAAATTGATTTGTTGCCAGTACAGATGGACGGTTCAGTAATCTTTCTCTTTTGCATTAGTAACTGTAAAACGCAAACCGTTGATATATGAAATTAATTGAATAGCGCGATCTCTGTAGGTAATTCAAGTAAGTGTGTATAATTTACACTAACTAAGCTGGCTATTTGAACATATTGGAATTAATTAGAAGGGGCGATTGGAGTTAGAGATAGATTAGTCGCACTTTTAGTTCATCTGTCAGCCTAAACTCATCATAATAAAAGAAAACATTTTTCTTTAGGTTGTAACGAGTTAAAAGGATAACTTTGCGGCTTCAAACCCACACAATGAGTGATCAGATAAAACACGAATGCGGAATCGCTTTTATTCGCCTGTTAAAACCACTTTCTTACTACCAGCAAAAGTACGGTACAGCACTTTACGGCCTTAACAAATTATACCTTTTAATGGAAAAACAGCATAACCGGGGCCAGGATGGCGCAGGTATTGCCACCATTAAGCTGGATATGAAACCGGGCAGTAGGTACATCAGCCGATACCGGAGCATGGCATCTAATGCGGTAGCTGATATCTTCGAATATGTGCAGAACAAATTTGTCGATATCCAAGAAAACACGCCTGAATTAATGCAGGATACAGAATGGCTCAAAAACAACGTAAGCTTTATCGGCGAGGTGTTAATGGGCCATTTGCGTTATGGTRCGCATGGTAAAAACAGCATCGAAAATTGCCACCCTTTTTTAAGGCAAAACAACTGGATGACACGTAACCTGGTAATTGCAGGTAACTTCAACATGACGAATGTTGATGAATTATTGGAGCAATTGTACGAGTTAGGTCAGCATCCAAAAGAAAAAGCAGATACCGTTACGGTATTAGAAAAAATCGGGCACTTTTTAGATGATGAAAACCAGGAGCTTTTCGATCAGTACAAAAAAGAAGGGCATGATAACATTGCGATTACACACAAAATATCTGATAATTTAGATATTGCAAATATCCTTCGCCGTTCGGCCAAAACATGGGATGGAGGTTATTCGATCTGTGGTATGGTGGGTAATGGCGATTCGTTCATTATGCGCGATCCGGCAGGTATCCGTCCGGCGTATTATTACTATGATGATGAGATTGTTGTAGCGGCATCTGAAAGGCCTGCTTTACAAACTGCATTTAATATCCAGTTCAAAGATGTTAAAGAGATCGATCCTGGGCATGCTTTAATTATCAAGAAAAACGGTGAGGTGAGCATGGAGCAGTTCCGCGAGCCAACCGAAAGATTGTCGTGCTCTTTCGAACGTATTTATTTCTCAAAAGGAAGTGATGTAGAGATTTACCGCGAACGTAAACAGCTTGGTCGCTTATTAAGCGATAAAATCCTTCAGGCCGTTAATTACGATCTAAAAAATACAGTATTCTCATTTATCCCAAATACGGCAGAAGTAGCCTTTTTTGGAATGGTTGATGGTGTTCAGCAATATGTGCGCAGGCACCAGAAAGATATACTTTTACATAAAAAAGAAACATTAACAGATCAGCAGCTTGAAGACCTGTTATCTTTAGCGCCCCGTGTAGAAAAGCTTGCGGTTAAGGATGTAAAACTGAGAACTTTTATTACTCAGGACGCAGACCGTAGCGAAATGGTAGCACATGTTTACGATACTACCTATGGTATTATCAATAACCACCAGGATACTTTAGTGGCACTTGATGATTCGATTGTGCGTGGTACAACTTTAAAGCAGAGTATCATTAAAATTGTTGACCGCTTACACCCTAAGAAAATCATTATTGTTTCTTCTGCACCTCAGATCCGTTACCCTGATTGTTATGGTATCGATATGAGCAGGATGGGGCAGTTCGTGGCTTTCGATGCAGCTATTCAGTTGTTAACGGAGCGCGGTATGTGGCAGGTGATCGAAGACGTTTACACGAAATGTAAAGCTTCGTTGCTTTTACCTAAAGAGGAAATTGTAAACCACGTTAAGGAAATTTATAAACCGTTTACGCCTGAAGAAATTTCGGCTAAAATTGCACAGATTATTACGCCAAAAGGTACTGTTGCTGAGGTTGAAGTAATTTATCAAAGTTTAGAGAACTTGCACGAAGCTTGTCCGAAAAACAAAGGTGACTGGTATTTCTCAGGAAATTATCCTACCCCGGGGGGTAATAAAGTGGTAAATAAAGCTTTCGTTAACTGGAAAGAAGGAAATAACCAAAGGGCTTATTAGGTCCTAATTCCCTAAAGGGTACTTGAATAATAAATAGCTCATATTTTATATGGGCTATTTTTTTTGTTTTTTACCACTGAGAACAACGAGTTTGCACAGAGAAAAGAAGAGTTCCGAGCCCCTGTTTAGCGCTGAGCACGAAGACACAAATTGTAGCTTCCTATGCAGAGAAGAGTCCTTCGACTCCGCTCAAGGTGACCATCAAAAAAGGTAACAATCTTTTCCTACCTAAACCTGACATTCGCGGAAAGCCCGGAAC
>NZ_JBFTQI010000293.1:0-6697 GCF_056398925.1 Pedobacter sp. 01T416_2 | reverse complement strand
AAATAATAGTGGCATATCACCCCCTATTTTGTCGCATTTGCTCTTTCTGAGTTGTTAAAGTTCCTATAACTTTATTAAAAAATTAAACACCTTAAAACATGGAAAATAAAACATCAATCACCGTAGAAACGACAGTAAATGCACCCGTAGAAAAAGTTTGGGAATTTTGGAATAATTCAGATCACATTACTAAGTGGGCCTTTGCCTCACCAGATTGGCATACCCCTTATTCAGAAAACGATTTAAAAGTTGGCGGTAAATTTAAAAGCACTATGGCGGCAAAAGATGGCAGCATGAGTTTTGATTTCGGCGGAACATATACCACAGTTGACCAGCATAAAAAAATCGAATATACCATGGAAGATGGCAGAACGGTAAGCATTGTTTTTGATGCACTGAGTGAACAAACCAGGATAACCGAAACTTTCGATGCCGAATCTACCAATCCGATCGAAATGCAACGTGGTGGCTGGCAGGCCATTCTGGATAATTTTAAAAGTTATACAGAGCAATCATAAACACCTTGCTAATAACGTCTTGCGAGATAACAGGTCTAGACAGGCTATCATTGCAGATTCCAATAGAAAATTCGTCATTGCGAGGTACGAAGATAACCGAACAAAGTGAGCTCATGAATGCCTTAAAAAGCAACTGCAAAAATGAATAATCTTAAAGCGCTCGCTACTATCGATAGTTGTAAGATTGCTTTGTCGGCTGAAAAGGCCTCCTCGCAATGACGATTCCTCTTCGCCATATAGCACTAAAAATCCTCTGTCACTAATATTCATTTTTATGGTACAGACCTCTTGTTATTTTTAACCTGAGTTCGATAATTAAATACTGATTTGATTATCTAAACTCAGTTTTGGGTTAAGTCGGTCGTCACCCTGAATTTATTTCAGGGTCTTTCCTGCCAAAAAAGATGCTGACCACGTAGTAGCTACAAGACAATTGAAAACACTATTCTACTTGTAAGACAAGTCAGCATGACGATGAGGTTAGGAATAAACCTTGTCTGATAGTTATTTTTACAATTTAATAATCGAACTCAGGTTTTTAGCAACAGAAACTGTCCCTTTTTACGCCTTAAGTAACAATTCGATTATTATTTGATTCGCATAATTTTTGATTTGAACCGAATACTTTGATATAACGATCATCATTTACATTTGCCGTGTAAATTATACACTATGTCTCGTATATCTTTATTTTATTTTTCGTTATTATTCTTTATCAGTTTATCCATCGGCATAAATGCACAAACACTTAGCCTTAAGCAAGCTGTTAACACTGCATTAAGCAATTATGGCACCATTAAGGCTAAAGATAATTATGCCAATGCATCAAAATCATCTATCCAACAGGCCAAAAGGGAGTATTTACCGAACTTCAGTTTAAGTGCCCAACAGGATTATGGTACCATTAACGGCCAAAATGGGCCTCAATATGGTCTTGGTGGTTTGGGAACGGCCTCATCTGGTCCTGCTCTAGACAAACAAAACTGGAATGCTGCATTTGGGGGGCTCTATCTGGCCAATGTAAACTGGGATTTCTTCACTTTCGGAAAAATCAGAGAACGCATTAAAATTGCCGATGCCACTTACCAAAGAGACAAAAATGATCTGGAACAGGAAAAATTCCAGCAGGAAATCCGTGTTTCTGCTGCCTATTTAAATCTGCTGGCTGCGCAAAGGTTAAGCAAATCGCAACAGAAAAATCTCGATCGCGCTATTACCTTTAAAAATACGGCCATCATCAGGGCTAAAAACGGATTAATTGCGGGAGTAGATTCTTCTTTCGCAAAAGCAGAAGTTTCTAATGCCAAAATTGCACTAACAAAAGCTAAAGATTTAGAGCAGGAACAGGCCAACCGTTTGGGCGTGGTAATGGGATTAACCGCAACATCATACGAATTAGATACTGCTTCAATTACGCGTATTCCCGGCAACCTGCTAGAAGATACAGTGATCAAAAGCTCACATCCACTATTAAAGTTTTACCAGAACCGTGTTGATGTTAGCCAGCAACAGGTTAATTATTTCAAAAAATTATACTACCCTACGTTTAGCTTATTCGGTGTAATGCAGGGCCGTGGTTCGGGTTTTAGTCCAGGTTATGCCTTAGATCAGGCTGCTTATTCTACCAGTTATGCTGATGGCATAAACCCTACCCGTGGAAACTATTTGATTGGCATAGGAATGACCTGGAACCTGTCAACCTTACTTAAAAACCGCCCGCAGGTACGTGCACAGGAATACATTAGCCAGGGTTTGAAGGAAGAATATAATCTGGTTGATCAGCAACTAAAAGCACAATTGGCACTTGCAGAAACTAAACTAACCAACGCTTTGGCCAATTACAGAGAAGCACCTATTCAGGTAAAAGCAGCATCTGATGCTTATCTGCAGAAAAATACGCTCTACAAAAACGGGCTCACCACTTTGGTGGATCTTACACAGGCCCTGTTTACCTTAAACCGTGCCGAAACCGATCGGGATATTGCCTTTACCAATGTTTGGCAGGCCTTATTGCTAAAATCGGCAGCACTCGGCAATTACGACATATTTATCAACGAATTTTAATCTGGCTATATAAATGAATTTAATACGTTTCGCACTCCGCAAGCCCATATCCATCTTAGTTTTAGTAGCTGGATTGTTCTTTTTCGGTATTGGGGCTATCAATCAGATCAAGGTTGATATTCTTCCGCAGATGAACCTTCCGGTGATTTATATTGCGCACCCCTTTGGTGGTTACACACCCGACCAAATGGAGGCTTATTTTGGTAAACAGTACGTTAATATCCTGCTTTTTGCAAACGGTATTAAAAGCATCGAAACCAAAAACACACAGGGTTTAATGTTAATGAAGCTAACCTATTACGAGGGTACCAACATGGCCCAGGCGGCGGCAGAACTAAGTGCGCTATCTACTAGGGCGCAAGCTATTTTCCCGCCAGGTTCGCAACCACCGTTCGTGATCCGTTTTGATGCTTCATCACTTCCTGTTGGACAATTGGTATTAAGCAGCCCTATCCGCACCAACAATGAATTACAGGATCTGGCCAATACTTATGTGCGCCCTAGTTTTTCAGCTATACCAGGTTTGCTTTCTCCTGCTCCTTTTGGAGGTAGTCCGAGAACGATAGAAATCAATGTAAATCCGTCACTTTTACGTTCACATAACCTAACGGTAGATCAAGTAGTAGAAGCCATCAGGCTAAATAACCAAACCGCACCTTCAGGAAATGTGAGGATAGGTGATAAAAACTATATCACACCAACCAATTATACCATTAAAAAGGTTAAAGATTTTGAGAACATTCCCTTATTTAAAGGCAGCGTGCAAAATTTGCAGCTCCGCGATGTAGCAACGGTTAAAGATGGGGCCGATTTAGTTGCAGGTTATGCCTTAATCAACGGCAAGCGCTCGGTATACTTAAGTATCGCTAAATCTGGGGATGCCTCTACCTGGGATGTGGTTAAAAACTTAAAGAAAAACCTACCGAACATCCAAAATACCTTACCGGAAGATGTTAAACTTTCTTACGAGTTCGACCAGTCTGTTTATGTAATCAACGCTGTAAAAAGTCTGATCAGTGAGGGCGCAATCGGTGCGATATTAACAGGTTTGATGGTTTTACTTTTCCTGGGCGATAAACGTGCAGCATTGATTGTAATCCTCACCATTCCAACCTCTATTATTGCGGGTGTTTTGTTCCTGAAGTTATTCGGACAAACGATCAACATCATGACCCTGAGCGGATTGGCTTTAGCCATTGGTATTCTGGTAGATGAATCGACGGTAACAATAGAAAACATCCACCAGCATTTTGATATGGGCAAACCCAAGGCCCTGGCCATTTGGGATGCCTGTAAGGAAATCGCCTTCCCGAAACTGTTAATCCTGTTTTGTATCCTTGCCGTATTTGCACCTGCCTTTACCATGACAGGGATTCCAGGAGCATTATTCTTACCCTTGGCATTGGCAATCGGCTTTTCGATGGTGGTTTCATTCCTGTTATCACAAACTTTCGTACCCATTATGGCCAACTGGCTAATGGTTGCACACCCAAAAAAAGGCAGTGAACATCACCCGGGCATTACTCAGGACGAGGCTGATTTTGCCGCAACTGGCATTACACTCGAATCGGAAAAAGATACCTTGAGCCAAAAAAGAGTACTGGTTGAGCGTGAAGATTTTAGTGGCAATGGCAAAATTGGTTTCTTTGATCGGTTCCGGAACCGTTTTATGCGTTTCCTTGATCGGATACTGCCTTACCGAAAATCTGTCGTTTTGGTTTATTTAGTGGTAATTATCGGTTTAGCTGCGTTATTATTGGCTAACATTGGTCGCGATGTTTTGCCGAGAGTTAACTCAAGTCAGTTTCAATTGCGTTTACGTGCACCTGATRGAACACGTTTAGAACGTACCGAAGAAAAAGCAAATATGGTTTTGGCTGAGCTGAAAAAAATGGTCGGAGAAGAGCATATGGGCATTTCTTCTGTTTATGTTGGTCAACACCCTGCCCAGTTTTCGGTAAACCCGATCTATCAGTTTATGGCAGGTCCGCACGAAGCTGTTTTCCAGGTAAGTTTAAAAGACTTTGAGGAAGATATGGATGATTTTAAAGATCAGTTCAGGGAGAAAATCAAAAAAGTTCTGCCTGATGTTAAACTTTCTTTCGAGCCGATAGAGCTAACGGATAAGGTATTGAGCCAGGGCTCTCCTACCCCTGTTGAAGTACGTATTGCAGGCAAAAACAAAAAGCTGAATGAAAAGTATGCCAATAAAATCCTCGCAGAACTGAAGGAAATCCCTTACATGCGCGATGTTCAGCTAGCACAGCCCATTAAATATCCATCATTAAATATCGATATCGACAGGACCCGTGCAGCACAGATCGGGGTGGATATGGCCGATATTTCGAGATCATTAATTGCCTCAACTTCATCATCACGTTATACGGACAAAAATATCTGGTTAGATGAAAAAGCGGCTTTGCCTTATAGTGTTCAGGTTCAGGTACCACTTAACCAAATGACCAGTAAAGATGATATTGGAGAAATTCCGTTATTGAAAAATTCGGCACGACCAGTTTTGAGCGATGTGGCAAAAATTACTGCTGATACCACGGCTGGCGAAAACGATAACATTGGTGCTATGCCTTTCCTATCGGTAACGGCGAACCTTTACCATATGGATCTGGGTGCAGCATCAAAAGATGTAGAAAAAGCCATCAAAGACGTTGGCGAACTGCCAAGGGGGTTAAATGTTACCGCCATCGGTTTAAGTAAAGTGTTAACTGATACTTTAGACAGCTTACAATCTGGCTTATTTGTGGCCATTGTGGTAATTTTCCTGATGCTGGCAGCCAATTTCCAGTCTTTTAAAGTTCCATTGGTTATCTTAGCCACTGTACCAGCAGTTATTTTAGGTTCACTATTGTTATTAACCATTACCGGATCAACCTTAAACCTGCAATCTTATATGGGGATTATCATGTCGGTCGGGGTATCTATCGCCAATGCGGTATTGCTCATCACCAATGCTGAGCAACTAAGAAAGCACAATGGGAATGCACTCGAATCGGCACGCGAAGCCGCAGCATTACGTTTGCGCCCAATTATCATGACGAGTATTGCGATGATTGCGGGTATGTTGCCAATGGCCATCGGTCATGGTGAAGGTGGTGGAGCGGTTTCTCCATTAGGCAGAGCCGTTATTGGTGGCTTACTGGCTTCAACATTCGCCGTACTCATTATCTTGCCATTGGTATTTGCATGGGTTCAGGGAAAACAGACTACCAATTCGATGTCGCTTGATCCGGAAGACGAAGAAAGCATCCATTACATTAAAGGTTTACAAGAAAAAGAATAAATCATCATCATAAATGAATACGAAGATATTTTCAACAGGATTATTAAGTACAGGATTTTTAGTGTTAACGGCCATGTATGGCTGTGGGCACTCCGAATCGAAAGTAACACCCAAGAAAGAAAAAGAAGCAGCTATAGCCACCTTCGATCTTAAAAAAGAGAAGCTATCCACCAAACTGAGTTTGCCAGGCGAATTAATTGCTTTGCAACAAGTTGATTTATATGCTAAAGTAAGCAGCTTCGTAAAAACCCTAAAAGTTGATATCGGCTCAGAGGTAAGTAAAGGTCAATTGTTAATGACTTTGGAAGCACCTGAAATGACTTCCCAACTGGCTGCAACACAGTCGCGGATAAAAGCACAGGAAGCCATTTATACTGCGAGCAAAGCGAATTATAACCGTTTGTATGAAACCAGTAAAACGCCTGGAACGATCTCTACAAACGACCTGGACCAGGCTATGGCAAAAAAAAATGCAGATCTTGCACAGCTTGAAGCAGCAAAAGCCGCTTATAAAGAAGTAGGTTCAGTTCAGGATTATTTAACCATCAGGGCACCTTTCAGCGGAATTATTTCAGCCAGAAATGTGAATTTAGGAGCTTACGTTGGTCCAACGGGTAAAGGCTCTGATTTACCTTTATTTACTCTACAGGATCAAAAAAACCTGCGTTTGGCCGTTTCCATTCCAGAAGTTTATACCGGATATTTAAAAGCTGGTGATGAGATTAGTTTTACCGTTAAATCTTTGCCTAGCCAGACCTTTAAGGCTAAAGTGAAACGTTTATCAGGCGCTTTAGATCTACGCTTACGTTCTGAACGC
>NZ_JBFTQI010000292.1:0-6703 GCF_056398925.1 Pedobacter sp. 01T416_2 | reverse complement strand
ATTACGCGCAAAGTAGCCAGCGTTTGGAGCTTATTTACCCACGGTGCGATAGACAGTTTAATCAAAATGACTTTTAAAGAAAAATACGCCCACTGGAGAGAGAAAAAAGCAGTTAAAATTGCCGAAAGGGCTTTAGCCAAAGGCAGACCATAGAAAAGTATTGAAAAAGTAAAATACAACGGGGCATCGGTTACGATAGCCCCGTTTTTGTTATTATTGCGCTTAAACACCTGAAATTAAAAATCAGACACCTAAGATGGAAAACAATATCCTTAGCGAAAAAGAAAAAATGCTGGCTGGCAAAGCCTATCTGGCTGGCGGCGAAGAACTATCAAAAGAAAGATTAAAAGCGCGTGAAATTGTTTTCGAGTTTAATAACCTAGCGCCAAAATTTATCAAACAACGAAAAGAGTTATTAAAAAGGTTATTCGGGAAAACAGAGCGGATGTTTTATGTGGAACCTCCATTTAGATGCGATTATGGCTACAACATCGAAATTGGCGATAATTTTTACGCAAATTTTAACCTTGTTATTTTAGATTGCGCCAAGGTACGCATTGGCAATAGCGTTTTTATTGCACCAAATGTGGCTATTTATACCGCAGGCCATCCTATTCATGCACATTTACGCGATCAGGAATATGAATGGGCACAGGAAGTGACCATTGGCAACAGTGTTTGGATCGGTGGAAATGTAGTGATTAATCCAGGGGTAAAAATCGGATCTAATGTGGTCATCGGATCAGGTAGTATTGTAACCAGGGATATTCCTGATAATGTTTTTGCCGCAGGAAATCCATGTAGGGTAATCCGCCAGTTAACAGATGCAGATAAGGATTATTATTATAAGGATTTTAAGCTGGGGGAGTAATAATTGTCCCGATTTGCAATCGGGATGCATGAAAGTGGCGATTTCATCGCCATTAAATTTATTCTAGAGGCTGTATTATAAACCTAGTTTCATTAGGTTTGTCACGTTGAGCTTGTCGAAACGCCTTATACGGGCTATGGCAGGTCCTTCGACAAGCTCAGGATGACAATTCTATAAGCTTATTGCATTACGATTCCCAATCAAGTTGAGAATGACGATTTGATCAAAACCTTCCATCCTTAGCTGCTATGATCAGCAACTACTTTCCATTCGCCCTTAATTTTTTTAATTAACAAGGTAAAATATCCTTTAAGTTCATCTTTTTCGCGTTTAACATTCCAACTGCCCAATATAAAAGCCAGATCAGGCTTTAAAAAATCGACCTTTTTAATTCCAAACACCAAAAAACCCATTGCCGATTTATCCGGATAGCCCTTCTTATAATTATCCAATGTTTTCTGCCAGCCATAAGTTGGCCCGTTTTTACCTACAAAAAGTAAACTATCCGATTTTTCATAACCCTGCATAAAGGCTTCAACATCGCCTTTGTTCCAATCCGTGCGTTGCTTTTCGAGTAAATTAAGTATGGCTTGTTTATCATTTGCATTTTGAGCAAAAGCGCTAAAAGAAGTTAAAAACAATGCAATTACAAGTATTCTTTTCATGGTTATTTAAGTTGAGGTAAAAATTAAAGATAAGAAACAAATTATTTTGTTCCATGCGTAAAAATTCTTTATTTACATATCTATAAATCTCCTATGCAAAATAAAGTAATCACAATTGGCGAAATACTCTGGGATGTTTTCCCAGAGGGTAAAAAAGCTGGCGGCTCGAGCATGAACGTTGCGCTTAATTTGCATAAACAAAGTATAGATAGCAGTTTTATTAGCGCAATTGGTGATGATGAAAATGGAAAAGAGCTATTTGATTTTCTAGCCAGCAGTCATTTTGCAACTGATTTGATTCAGGTAAACACCGAGTTACCAACCAGTACGGTTGTTGTGCGGTTGGATGAAAACCATCAGGCCACTTATACGATTAAACAACCTGTAGCATGGGATGACATCAAAATCAACGATAAAAACATAGCCGCCGTAAAACAGGCAGATGCATTGGTATATTGCAGCTTAACCTGTAGAGCGGAAGAATCTAAAAAAACTATCCTTACGCTCTTAGAAAATGCAAAGACTAAAATCTTTGACATAAACCTCCGTGCTCCTTTTTATACAAAAGAATTAATTGGAACGCTTTTGGCAAAAGCGGATATCCTAAAAATAAATGAAGATGAAATTTTATGGGTGAAAGAAGCGTTTGCTTTAACTGGCAATACCGATGAGCAACTTTTAAAGCAACTTTCCAGTCAGTTTAACATTGAAATCATCTGTCTCACACTTGGTGATAAAGGCGCCTGTGTGTTAAAAGATGGCAAGTTGTTTAAACATGCTGGTTACAAAGTACAAGTGGCCGATACAGTTGGTGCCGGTGATGCCTTTTTAGCCACATTTATTGCCTGTTACCTACAAGGTTACCCTATGGAGACCACATTAGATAACGCCTGCAAAGTTGGGGCATTTGTAGCCTCTCAGCCTGGCGCAAATCCAGAGTACAATAAAAAGATTTATCATATGGCCTTGGGGTAAGCCTTCGTAGACCTCGCAGGTTTTAAAAACCTGCGAGGTCTACCCTAAAACGGTGGGTTTTGCGTTAGGGATTGTAAGGGTTCAGTACCGATTAAGCATCTGTTTTTATTTAATTACGGTATGCTTGCTTGTTTCACAGGTCTTTATCGGTACCGAAGCGAAGCGCAGCCCTGAAAAGCCCGCCCCTTTCCCGTTTTTCACGGGATTGGGAAACGCCCAGATCAGTTTGACAGTTTTAAATTGGCAATTTGCAGTTCAATCTGCTTTGGTCTTTTACCTTTCTGCTTTGTTCCAAATATGACACCGCGCTTAAATTAATACAAAGCGAAACTTTTATCTTCGATAAATCGTTAATACAAGCACATGAGAGGTTTTCGTTTTTCTGATTATAAGCCGGGCGATACGCCAAAGGGTGGGTTTGATGAGTTGCTGAAATTATTTAGCGAACTGCTGAATTATACAGCTGGAGATGCAGCAGAGGCTTTAAGCTGGCTGAACGAGCTCGACAAACAATATAAACTAACCAATAACGATTACGGCATTGGTAATTTTATCGACGATCTGAAAGACAAAGGTTATCTTACGGAAGACAATCAATCTGGGGAATTTAAAATTACAGCCAAAACCGAACAGACTATCCGCAAATCGGCCCTTGATGAAATTTTCGGGAAACTAAAAAAGTCAGGACGGGGAAATCACAACAGTAACCAATCAGGAGTTGGTGAAGAAAAAAATGCCGATAGACGCGAATACAGCTTTGGGGATAGTTTGGATCAGATTGATATGACGGCTTCTATCCACAATGCGCAGATTAACCATGGGATTGGTGATTTCACCTTAACCGATCGCGATCTGGAAGTAGAGGAAAAGGATTTTAAAACCTTAACATCTACCGTATTGATGATCGATATTTCGCACTCGATGATCTTATATGGCGAAGACCGGATTACCCCTGCAAAAAAAGTTGCGATGGCTTTGGCCGAGCTGATTAAAACGAAATACCCTAAAGATACTTTAGACATTGTGGTTTTCGGAAATGACGCCTGGCCAATTAGCGTGAAAGACCTACCTTATTTACAGGTTGGTCCTTACCATACCAATACTTATGCGGGATTAGAATTGGCTGCTGATTTACTCCGTCGCAGGAAAACGCATAATAAGCAGATTTTCATGAWTACCGACGGAAAACCAACCTGCTTAAAAGAAAATGGCAAATACTATAAAAACAGTATGGGTTTGGATAGGAAGGTAATTAATAAAACCTTAAACATGGCTGCCCAATGTAAGCGCCTGAAGATCCCGATTACTACATTTATGATTGCCAAAGACCCTTACCTGCAACAGTTTGTGCGCCAGTTTACAGAAATTAATGGCGGCAGGGCTTTTTATAGCTCATTAAATGGCTTGGGCGAATACATTTTTGAAGATTACATTAAAAACAGACGTAAGACGGTTAAATAAGGTAGAGGGCAAAAGGTGGAAGGTTTAAGGTAAAACCTAAAGCCGAAAAGACCTATTTAACGAGTCTTAGAAACATTTAAACAAGGGAAGATTTAGCGATTGATGTTGCGTGCTGCAACCTTAAACCCTAAACCTTAAACCTTAAACCCATTTTAAAAGATGCAAAACACCACATTAGGCGAATTAAAAACCACAGGATATAAATCGAGATCTGTAAAGGAAGAGCTTAGGGAAAATCTGATTAAAGTTCTCCGCGATAAAAAAACCGATTTTGAGGGCATTATCGGCTATGATGAAACGGTGATTCCTGAATTGCAAACGGCCATTTTATCGCGCCACAATATTTTACTTTTAGGTTTGCGTGGGCAGGCTAAAACACGGATTGCCCGTTTAATGGTAAACCTATTGGATGAATATGTACCATACGTGGCCGGGAGTGAAATTTTTGATGATCCGTTGAACCCGATTTCTTGGTATGCTAAAAACGAAATTGCCATAAAAGGAGATGATACCGGAATTGCCTGGTTGCACCGTAGCGAAAGGTATACCGAAAAACTGGCCACGCCCGACGTTACTGTTGCCGATTTAATTGGCGATGTTGACCCCATTAAAGCCGCAACATTGAAATTAACCTATAATGATGAGCGTGTAATCCACTTTGGATTAATTCCGCGTGCACACCGCAGCATTTTCGTGATTAATGAGCTTCCGGATTTACAGGCCCGTATCCAGGTGGCATTATTTAACATGCTGCAGGAGAAAGATATCCAGATCCGTGGTTTTAAACTCCGTTTACCCCTGGATATTCAGTTTGTATTTACCGCAAACCCTGAAGATTACACCAACCGTGGAAGCATTGTTACACCTTTGAAAGATAGGATTGAAAGTCAGATTTTGACGCACTATCCTAAAACCATCGAAATTTCGCGCAAAATTACTTTTCAAGAGGCAAAATTAACCACCGATCAAAAAGCCAATATTGAGGCCGATGGTTTGGTAAAGGATTTAATCGAGCAGATTGCTTTTGAGGCACGTAAAAGTGAATATATCGATCAGAAATCGGGTGTTTCAGCCAGATTAACCATTTCGGCTTATGAAAATTTAATCAGCACGGCTGAAAGAAGAATGCTGATTGCAGACGAGAAAAATACTTTTGTACGTTTATCTGACCTTGCAGGAATTATCCCGGCAATAACCGGTAAAATAGAACTGGTTTACGAAGGCGAACTGGAAGGGCCAGCGCATGTAGCTACAACCTTAATCGGTAAAGCGGTTAAAACGTTGTTTGCGCGTTACTTCCCTGATCCTGAAAAAGCAAAGAAAAGTAAAACGGCCAATCCTTATACCGAAGTAACTGAATGGTTTACGGAAGGCAACAATGTAGATGTTACCGATGCTTTAACCAATGCACAGTATAAAAAAGCGCTGATGCTGGTCCCAAGTTTATACGATCTGGTAAAGAAGTTTCATCCTAAATTAAGCGAAAATCAAACTTTATTGTTAATGGAGTTCGTATTGCATGGTTTAGCTGAATATTCGCAATTAAGCAAAAATTATTTAAATGGCGGCTTCGGTTTCTCTGATATGTTTGGCAGTTTATTTAACGCCGAATTTGACGAAGAAGAGGACGAAGACGATTTCAGATAAAATCAATGGAGTTTAACGGATATCTTTTATCGCTAAGGTTAAAACAAGAGAACCTTCCTAATGGGTATCCGTTTAATATTCCATGCTTAAAATCTTTTGAAAAGTTAGACTTCCATCCTAATGTTACATTTTTTACTGGCGAAAACGGGGTTGGAAAATCGACCCTGATTGAAGCTATTGCAGTTTATCTTGGTTTCAATGCAGAGGGTGGCAGTAAAAACTTCAACTTTAGAACTTCAGAAACACATTCAGTTTTGCATAGTTATTTAGCGATAACTAAAAGTTTTAAACAAATTAAGGATGGTTTCTTTTTAAGGGGAGAAAGTTTTTATAATGTTGCTAGTGAGGTTGATAAATTGCAAGCGATAGAATCATATGGGCATATTTCCTTACACGAACAATCGCACGGGGAATCGTTTTGGTCACTATTTACGAACCGATTTTGGGGCAATGGTGTTTATATCCTCGATGAGCCCGAATCGGCGCTTTCTGCTACTAAACAAATAGCCATGTTATCCAAAATTAATAATCTGGTAAACAAAAATGCCCAATTCATTATAGCCACACACTCTCCGATCTTATTATCCTACCCCAATGCCTGGATATACGAAATGTCGGGAAATAAAATAGCTAAGGTTAAATATGAGGAATCGGAAGTTTACAGGGTTTACAAAGCCTTTTTAGATCATCCTCAACGAATATTAAATAATATATTTACTTCAAATACTTAATTTAGACGGGTCAAAAGAACCTGTCTTATTTTTTAATTTAACCCGAATAACCCGATCGTATGGGAAGACTACCTTTCATCATTGCCGCCTGCATATTCATCATTGCTTTTGATATTTATTGTTACAAAGCCATAATCGCTGTTTTTAAAAAATGGAAACCGACCACTAAAAAAGTATTCGCTATTGCCTATTGGAGTTATAGCCTACTCTTAATTTTCGGCGTTTTCTGCGGCATTTACCTCAACCTTTTCCTTACGTTAAGAGCTATTATTTTGGTTGCCTTCTTTTTAACCGTTGCCTGTAAACTGGCTATGCTTCCATTTTTGATCTTGGATGATTTACGAAGGTTATTC
>NZ_JBFTQI010000291.1:0-6716 GCF_056398925.1 Pedobacter sp. 01T416_2 | reverse complement strand
GGCTGGCAAAAGGCGCTTGCACTACATCCAGATCTGATCGTTTCCGATATCAGTATGCCTGAAATGAATGGCAATGAGCTTTGCGGGAAATTAAAATCAGACGAGAGGACAAAGCATATACCGATTATTCTTTTAACGGCTTTAACGGGTGAAGAAGAACAGCTAAAAGGGTTAGAAATAGGAGCGAACGATTACATGACCAAACCCTTTAATTTTGAGATCTTGCATTCCAAAATCAAGAACCTGCTCACGCTGAATCAAACCTTTAAAAAAACTTATTCCAGGCAGGTGAGTATGGCATCGCCAGAAATGGAAATAGAATCCGATGATGTGAAATTCCTGAACACCGCATTGCTTTACATTGAAGACAATCTCCATAAACCTCAATTATCGGTAGAAGATCTGAGCAAACATATGATGATCAGTAGGGTATCGTTATACAGAAAGTGTTTACGGGTTACCGGTAAAACCCCTGTTGATTTTATCAGGTCTGTTAAGCTCGAGAAAGCCGCTGTTTTATTGGAGAAAAGTAGTAAAACCATTTCTGAAATCTGTTATATGGTCGGTTTTAGCACCCCTAACTATTTTGCAAAGGCATTCAGGGAAAAATACCAGTTACTTCCTTCAGAATATAGAGCGAAAAAAAAGGATTCGGATTAAAAACAGCTCCTTGTGCCTTTCGGAAAGGATAAGTTGATTGATGGTGTTGAATTAAATAAAAACACAGCTATGTTGCTTCTCAATGTTATTAAGGTAAGCCATTCGGCACAAGCAAAATAATTTAACCACGACTTGTCCCGATTTTCGGGAGATAGAAAGGATGTACACAGATATGAAATCCGTGTTTATCTGCGTGCATCTGTTGTTAAAAGCCTGAGGTCGATTATTAAATTGTAAAAATAACTATCAGACAAGGCTTATTCCTAATCTCATCGTCATGCTGAACTTGTTTCAGCATCTTTTTTGGCAGGAAAGACCCTGAAATAAATTCAGGGTGACGACTGACTTAACCCAAAAACGAGATAATCAAATCGGTATTTAAATATTGAACCCAGGTTAAAAGCGCTTAACTTAACGACATTGCTTTTGCCACTTGAGTAATATTATTCTTGATACGTACTAAATGCCTCGATAATAATCGTTGTTTTAACGCTTATTATTTATATTTGTGAAAGACCAAATATAAAACGCATGAAAAGAATAGCATCAGTATTGCTTTTACTTTGTTCAATCTTCACAATTGATCAAACTTACGCACAGCAGAATTTTAAGAATTGGGCGAAGACTCCTCCAATGGGCTGGAATAGCTGGGACTGTTACGGCTCTTCCGTTACAGAAGCCGAAGTAAAAGCCAATACAGATTACATGGCTTCCAAATTGAAATCTTTCGGATGGGAATATATCGTTGTAGATATCCGCTGGTTTGTGGAAAATGATAAAGCAGGAGGATATAACMAAACGGATCCAAAATATGTAATTGATAAATTTGGCCGTTATCTGCCTGCTTTGAACCGGTTCCCGTCGGCAGCAGACGGACAGGGCTTTAAAAACCTGGCAAAATATATACATGCTAAGGGATTAAAATTTGGTATTCATATTATGCGCGGCATCCCTACGCTTGCCGTTAAAGAAAAGATGCCAATTAAGGGTACAAAATACACTGCCGATCAGATCTATAGCACTGCTTTGCAATGCAAATGGCTTACTGATAATTATACGATAGATGCTACAAAACCCGGTGCACAGGAATATTATGATTCAATAATGGAACTTTACGCCAGTTGGGGTGTCGACTTTATTAAAATAGATGATCTCTCCCGTCCTTATCATCAGGGAGAAATAGAGCTCATCAGAAAAGCAATCGATAAAACCGGCCGCCCGATTGTGCTGAGCACTTCACCAGGCGAAACGCCGATAGAAAAAGCAGAACACGTTCAACAACATGCAAATATGTGGAGAATGGTGGATGATGTATGGGATACCTGGCCACATATTACTCACCTGATTAATGTTGCCCAACCATGGGCGCCTTATATTAAGCCCGGAACCTGGCCTGATTGCGACATGATTCCTTTGGGTAGAATTTCCATTCGCGGAGAAAGAGGCGGCGACCGTGCGAGCAGATTGACCAAGGATGAGCAGCAAGTGCTGATGACCTTCTTCACCATATTCCGCTCGCCCTTGATGTTTGGTGGTGATATGCCGAGTTTGGATCCCTTTACCACTTCGCTGCTTACCAATAAAGCTGTGCTTAAGATGCATAGAGAAAGTACGGATGTAAAATTTCTTTTTAACGATCGCAAGAAAGTTGCGGTAACATCAACGAATGCTAAAACCGGACAACATTATCTCGCCCTGTTCAATCTTTCTGATGAACCAGATCTAAAGGAAATTTCTGTAAAATGCTCAGATTTAGGGATAACTAAAATAGCTAAAATTACAGATAGCTGGACAGGAAAAGTTGTTCAGAATGATGGAAAACAAATAACCGTAAATCTTAAACCTCATAGCTGCGTTTTGTATGAAATTAAGTAAGCTATCTATAGTGCTGGTGTTTCTGCTGTTTAGCAGAAACTCATTTGCAACAGAACCAACGCAACATGCTGCAACTGATTCTGTTTACCTGTTTTCATACGCGACTGATGGATTACGGTTTGCATGGAGCGATGACCGAAATAATTGGACACCTGTTGGAACAGGACAGGTTTATCTTCGCTCGGACTTTGGCCGCTGGGGATCAGATAAAAAAATGTTTGCTCCATATGTGATTCAGGGGCGTGGAGGAGTTTGGCAATGTGTATGGAGCTTAAATGATCGGGTAAGGCAGTTTGCCCATGCTCAAACAAGAAATCTGATTGACTGGGGGCCGCAAGGTTATCCCCTTTTTGAAAAAGGTAAGAATATCCTTCGTCCTGTGATTAGTTATCGTAAAGATCTCGACATTTATCAGATTGTATACACAGATAGCGAGGGCGCCTATTTTCAGAMAGAAACAAAAGACTTCAAAACCTATAGTCCGGCAAAGGAGGTACCCCTCTCTGCCTATAAAAGCAATACCATCACCACTACCATTCAAAACAATCCGGTGAGTGGGCAGTTACACCGTGTTAAATGGGCGGTGGTTGAAGAGTTGAATAAAACTGCAGAGCTCAGGAATTTCAAGGCGCGGCAAGATGCGGAGACAACCAAAGAAGATCCGGTACGTTTTGCAAACTTAACAAAGCCGGAGCTGCATATTTCGGCCGAGCCTGAAAAAGCTAAAGCAATCAGTAAGCTGTTAACAGGGATATTTTTCGAAGATATCAACTATGCAGCAGATGGCGGACTTTATGGTGAACTGATTCAAAATCGTGACTTCGAATATCAGCCATCAGATAAAGAAAACCATGATACAAAATGGAACGGCAATCATTCCTGGACATTCAAAGGCAAAGAAGGGGATTTTGCAATTCGAACAGCGCAGCCACTCCATCCGAATAACCCACATTATGCGGCACTAAATTTAACGGTCGATGGCAGTTCATTATCGAATTCTGGTTATGATGGTATTGCACTAAAAAAGGGCGAAAATTATCTTTTCTCCAGTTTTGTCCGGGTTGAAGRAGGAAAGAAGTCGTTTGAAGTAAGGCTCGTTAGTGAAAAATATGGCTTGCTTTCGAAAGGATTGATCAGTTGCAGTTCAAAATCCTGGAAGGAAATAAAGATGACACTCAAATCATCGGTTTCAGCCTCGGATGTGACTTTGCAATTGTGGCCATTACAAAACGGCCGTATCGATCTCGACATGATTTCACTATTTCCCCAAAATACCTTCAAAAATCGCCGAAATGGCCTTAGAGCAGATCTTGCAGATACAATTGCAGCGATAAAACCGCGTTTTGTGCGTTTTCCAGGTGGATGTGTGGCCCACGGAGATGGGATCCATAACATTTACAGATGGAAAAATACAATCGGGGCCTTACAGACTCGGGTTCCTGACCGCAATTTGTGGGGCTATCACCAGAGTATGGGGCTGGGATACTTTGAGTACCTTCAGTTTTGTGAAGATATCGGCGCAGCACCAGTGCCTGTTATCGCCGCTGGGGTGCCCTGCCAAAACTCAGGAGCCAATGGTGGCGGGCAACAGGGTGGAATCCCGATGGCAGATATGCCTGCATATATTCAGGATATTATTGATTTAGTTGAATACTGTAATGGAGCCACAAATACAAAATGGGGTAAGGAACGTGCAGCTGCAGGGCATCCGAAACCATTTAATTTAAAATATATCGGTATCGGCAATGAAGACCAGATAACAGACGTCTTTCGTGAGCATTTCGCCATGATCTATAAAGCACTTAAAAAAGCGCATCCTGAAATAACCATTATTGGAACTTCTGGGCCATTTTTTGAAGGCACAGATTATGAAGAAGGTTGGGCCTTTGCCAACGAAATGAAGGTTGACATGATAGACGAGCATTATTATCGTCCACCAGGCTGGTTTATAAACAATCAGGATTTTTATGATAAATATGACCGCAGTAAATCAAAGGTATATCTGGGAGAGTATGCGGCAAGTCTCCCCGGGGGAAATAGGACAAACCTGGAAACTGCTTTATCTGAAGCGCTGTATCTCACCTCCCTGGAGCGCAATGGAGATGTAGTATCTATGGCCTCTTATGCGCCATTGTTGGCAAAGGAAAAACATACACAGTGGAATCCTGATCTGATCTATTTTAATAATACAGAAGTTAAACCCACCATTGGATATTATGTGCAACAGCTTTACGGTCAAAATGTAGGAGATGAATTCATTCCTGCACGAGTTGATTTTTCAGTGAAGAGAGAAGATGTAATTAAGCGGGTAGCATACTCAATTACGCGTGACCAAAAATCAGGAAAATTATTCATCAAAATTGTAAATATGCTTCCTGTTGCAGTTAAGACTAATATTGATCTGTCCAAGTTAAGTTCAGTAAACAAACAAGTAATTAAAAAAGAAATATCAGGTCTTCCAGGCGATTACAAAATCCAACCTATAAAAACAGCTATGGATTTTTCGAATCTTAAATCTCTCGAACTAAAACCTTATTCCTTTACCGTATTTGAACTGTAAAATCAAATAAAAGCACTCGTCATCCGATAGCTATCGGATGCGAGAAGGCTTTTTCAGCCGACAGCCTGTCTCGACCTTTCGGGAAAGCAATCTTACAACTATCGCTACTAGCGGGAAAGACGACCGATTATAGCGAGCGCCTTAGCCTCTATCCGCCTATCGGCACCTTTCTCCTGAAAGGGAAAGGGCTAAAAAACAAATTACCGCATCCTGCAATATGCTCCCTGCAATCCGGCATAGCAGATTTTCGCAGGAAAAAGCACGGAAATCTGTGCAGTTCCCCTCATTACCCCACAGCCCAAGGCAGGATCAAGCGGGTGTGCCGGGATAAGCCAAGGTAAGAGCCTCGATACTGCCGCGATTAAGATTTCCGTAGGTTTTTACAAGAAAGGATGTGAGCCTTGATTTATGTCTTCTTAGTTGTTGTTTTTAAAGGCAGTCATGCTTTCGCTACGCTCAGGTTTGGTCGCCTTTTTATCAAGAAAAAGGTAAGAGCCCTTCGGCGGCGGTGAGCCGAGGCAAGGCCGAGCCTAAGGCAAAGATGGCTACCGCTTTAAAATTAGCTTCGCTGAGCACTCCGTGGTTTCCGCCTGCGCGGGAAAGACGACCGCTCTGGAATCTGCCATTGATAGAGATCAGTTTTTAGCCAAAAAACAAAGGAGTTGGATAACTGGTTTTGGCGGTTCGTCATTCCCAACTTGATTGGGAATCGTAATGCAAGCGCTTTAAGATTCCCGCCTGCGCGGGAATGACGCAGCATATCAGAAGCCAGAAAAACCGCTGTTTTATCTATGCCCGATGGTTGTCTAATGTCGCCTACCGGTATTGCATTCTGTCCAGTATTTTTTTACAGCTTCACGTTGTTTGTAGGCCTGCATCTATCTGGGTTTACAATAAAAAAACGCTCCAATTTTGCTTACCAATTTTACGGATCAGGAAAAAAATCGGACACAAATATTTCCAATTCAAACGCTATTATTTAGCAAAAAAAAGGTTTTTAGCTGCCGATGTAAAGCTTTTGCAACATTTTTAGCGGAAATTGAAAGATCTGATCTATTCTAAAACGTATCCCTGACTTAACTTCGATGTTAATAACCAATTATCCAGAAGAAGCTTATTCAGGCCTCTTATTTAATATGAGAAATGCAAAGAAAGGGAGTAAAGTGGTATCCACACAAAAGGCTAAAATTTTCCGGTAATGGTAAAGGTGCATCGTGTTATGGTGTATGCTATTGATAAGTTATGAACCAGTCAGTAGCCCAATTTTAAAAATAATGCGAAACCAACACACTTAATTAACCAAATATTATACAGATAAGCATGAATTTATATTCTTATTTTTTCATTGCCTGTGCATCGGCCTTTTGTTTGACGGGCAGATCGGCTATTGCGCAGGAGACCAAAGTCGAGCCAATAATCATAAAGGCAGAACGCAATATCCTGCTCAGGAGCTTTATTGATCTTGATGGTGGTAAACGGGTTACGCATGCCATCAGTATAGGTAGTCCGTTGCAAGTGCATTATACCTACGACGCGGACAATGGCCAATTGGTATTATTGTGGAAAGGAGGATTTTTGGATGCGACACCAATGTGGCATGATAGGGGCGATGGTTCTTCGC
>NZ_JBFTQI010000290.1:0-6723 GCF_056398925.1 Pedobacter sp. 01T416_2 | reverse complement strand
GCGTAACCTTTGGCGAAACAAGGTAAGCTCGTTTATTAACGTAATTGGGTTGGCTATTGGTTTGGCAGCCTGTTTAATGTTGCTCTTGTATGTTACCTATGAATGGAACTTTGATAAGCACTACAGAAACTCAGAAAATCTGTATACGGTTATGACTAATATTCCTGATGGAAATGGCGGTGTGTCGAAGACATTTGAAGGAACAACAACAGCGCTCGGACCATTATTAAGGGAACGCATTCCCGAAATAAAAAACCTTGCAAGGATGAACTACATCAAAAAAAGTTTAATTGCAAATGGAGAAAATGGATTTAAGAAAGACGGGAAATTCGCTGAACCGGATATTTTAAAGCTATTTAATTATGAATTTATTGTGGGTAATGCCAAAACCGCAATGAAAAACCCGAAATCTGTAATTCTTACTGAGACAATGGCGAAAATTCTTTTCGGTACAACAAATGTATTAAACAAATCTGTCCGTTATCAGGATAGTGAAAATTTGACGGTAACCGGTGTAATAAAAGATATACCTCAAAATAGCTCACTTAAGTTCGATTTTTTAATGCCTTGGGCCTTTTATGAAATGGTTGATGAAAGCGCGAAGAATTTGGGATGGGGTAATTACAGTTTTGTAACGATGTTTTCTCTTAATCCTAATGCAGACATTGATGTTGTGAACAGGAAAATTGACGAGGCTGTTAAAGCAAATAATAAGCAAACCGACCAACCTTTCGTAGCATTCCAATATGCTAAACTGCACTTATTTGGTAAATTTGAAAATGGAAAAAGTGTAGGCGGCGACATTGAACAAATATGGCTTTTTACTGGTCTTGCTTTTGGTATTTTACTCATTGCTTGTATCAATTTTATGAACATGGCTACGGCCAAATCAGAAAAACGGGCGAAAGAAGTTGGTATTAAGAAGACAATTGGCGCAAATCGAATTTCATTAATTTTTCAATTTTTAACAGAGTCAATGGTACTTACCTTAATTGCGGTTGTGATCGCAATTGCGCTGCTCGAAATCTGTTTGCCTGCATTTAATGGTCTTTTAAATATCAATCTCGGCATATCTTATTTTAATTTAACCAGTTGGATTGGCATATTGGGAATAGTTATCGCTACAGGTTTAATCGCAGGAAGTTATCCCGCATTTTATTTATCTGCTTTTAACCCGATCCAAACTTTAAAAAGGAAAATAAAATCGAAAGGTTTGGCATCTGTAAGCTTAAGGCAAGTCCTTGTTGTAAGCCAGTTTTGTTTTGCTATCGTTCTGATTATTTCAACGCTGGTTATTTATCATCAAATTCAATACATTAAAAATAGACCACTGGGCATAGATACCAAAGCATTGATTGAGATTCCTCAGGATGGACAGCTAAAAAATCAGTTTGAGGTTTACAAGCAAAAAATACTGCAATCTGATGCTGTAACAAGTTTAAATAAATCTTCAACAAAATTATCACACCACGGTTCAAATTTTACCGATGTTCGTTGGCCTGGAATGGTTCAGGAGAATAATGATAACCTGTTTAATAAGGTTGAAGCCAGCTATGATTTCATAAAAACTAATGGTATAAAATTGTTGGAAGGGCGGGATTTTTCTAAAAAATTTGCATCGGATTCTGCAGCCGTTCTTATTAGTTCTGCAACCGCAAAAGTAATGAACTTAAAAAAACCAGTAGGGCAAATTCTTACCATTTTTGGTGATAAAAGGGTGATTATTGGAGTTTTTGATGATTATGTATGGGATTCACCTTATAAATCGAATAACCCAATGATACTTTATTTTAACGATAAGTATACAAGTTACATCACGATGAGGCTAAATACTTCGAATACCATTCAGCAAAATATTGAAACAATTACCCGAATTACCAAAGATATTAATCCTGCTTACCCGGTTGAAATCTCATTTTTAGATGACGTATACAGTGATTTGTTCCAAAAGGAGAAAACTTTAGGCATCCTTTCAAATCTTTTTGGCGGACTGGCCATATTCGTTTCCTGCCTGGGGCTGTTCGGTTTGGTGGCCTATAGTGCCGAGCAACGAACAAAAGAATTTGGTGTACGCAAGGTACTTGGCGCCTCTTTACTTAATTTAATGCAGTTGCTCTCGTTCTCTTTTGTAAAAATGATTGTGGTTGCTATCGTTATCGCTATTCCTTTGAGTTATTATTTAATGAATAAATGGTTGATGAAGTTTGAATTCCACACCGAAATATCATGGTGGATTATTCCCACAGCCGCTATCGGGACTTTATTAATGGCAGTGATTACCGTAAGTTTTCAGGCTTACAAAACCGCAAACGCCAACCCTGTTGATGCACTTAAATATGAATAATTCAGTTGACAGTTTTCAGTTAGCAATATAACAATTAACCAGTTTAACAATTTATACAGTTAACCTATCATGTTCAGATTAAACTTTAAAATAGCACTACGTAACCTTTGGAAAAACAAAGGCTTCACATTAATTAATGTAGGTGGCTTAGCTATCGGAATGGCCTGTTGTTTAATGTTACTTTTGTACGTTAACTACGAATGGAGTTTCGATAAGCAATATAGAAATGCCGATAAGGTATATTTTGCCGCATTAAATTTAAAGTTTAACGGCAAGCTGGCCACTACGATGGCCGTTCCGAATAAACTGGCCAAAGCTGGGGTTTCAGAATTGCCAGGCATTAAAAGTGCAACCCGCATTTCAATGAACAATGGCCAGAAATTATACAGCCATAACCGGAATAATTTTAAATTAATAGGATTTAATGTAGATCCTGATTTTTTAAAAATCCTTGAACAGAAATTTATCTATGGCGATCCAGGTACTGCTTTATCTGAGCCTAATAACGTATTGATAAGCGAATCGACAGCAAAGAAATTATTTGGCGATCAGAATCCAATCGGACAAAGTATTAAATACGATAACAGGGTAGACTTAAAAGTTAGTGCTGTAATACAGGATCTGCCAAAAAATCAAACCATGCAGTTTGATGTTTTGCAGCCATGGGCTTTTTTTGAGCAGGAAAATCCGTCTGAAAAAAATAACGGTTGGGGAGCAATTACTTGTTTGACCTTATTTCAGCTTAAAGATAATGCTTCTTTAGATGCAACAARCGCAGCACTAAAACATTTCATCGTAAACAAAGAACCCAATTTAAAAGAAATGACATACGAACCTTTTCTTTTTCCTTTAAGCAAATTTCACTTATACGGTGATTTTGACAATGGAAAATCGGTGGGGGGCAAAATTGATCAGTTGCGATTATTTGTTTTTCTGGCCATCTGTGTATTATTTATCGCCTGCATCAATTACATGAATCTTTCAACTGCTAAGTCGGAGAAACGTGCCCGTGAGGTAGGGGTTAGAAAGGCTTTAGGTTCTACCAGAAATACAATAATGGGACAGTTTATGGTAGAGTCAATACTATTGTCTTTTTTAGCAATGTTAATTGCCTTTACACTGCTCGAAGTCTCGTTACCTTACTTTAACAACTTACTCGATATCTCGATCAAAATTAATTACAATGCTTATCAATTTTGGAGCTTATTACTTGCTATGGTACTGGTAACTGGTTTACTTGCTGGTAGTTATCCTGCATTTTACCTTTCATCATTTATACCCGTAAAGGTATTAAAAGGCTTTAAAGGTTCAACGGGCTCACTATCTATCCGCAAAACACTGGTAGTAGTGCAGTTTAGCCTTTCTATCTGCATGATTATTTCGGCAATTGTAATTTACAGCCAAATTCAGCACCTTAAAAATAAGCCCTTAGGCTTTGATGAGACTGCGCTGGTACAGATCGATTTAGAAGGAGAGTGGACAAAGCCACAGAAATTGCAGACTTTTAAAAATGAATTGGAGCGGGTAGGTGCTACAATTGCTACAACAGAATATGCTAGCTCGTTTACAGATGGTGGTTCAATTACCAGCGACATTCAATGGCCAGGCAAGCCCAAAAATGATGTCTCGATTATTAATTATAGAAGTACAGGTTTCGATTTTGCCAAAACAACTGGTGTAAAGATTCTAGCAGGAAGAGATTTTGATCCTAAATTTTCGGCTGATACAGCTACATCTTTGCTCCTCAACCAAACTGCCGTTAAAATAATGGGGTTAAAAAACCCTGTGGGTACTGTTATCCATTGGGGCGATAATCCGCCACTTAAAGTGGTGGGTGTGGTGCAAGATTATTCTAACGAATCGCTTGCTTCTAAAATACAGCCAACAGTTTATTATTACAATGTTAAAACGAGTCGGGTTTTGCTGCTTAAACTTAATCCTAAGCAATCGCTTTCTAATTCAATCGAAGCGATAAAATCGGTTAGTCAACGTTTAAATCCTGCTTATCCAATTGAAGTGAAACTCGTTAGTCAGGGCATGGCCGAAAAACTCCGGAGCGAAAAGTTGCTCAGTGTACTTTCCAATATTTTTGGAGGATTTGCCATTTTTATTTCCTGTTTAGGTTTACTGGGTTTAGCGTTATATACCGCTGAACAGCGCAGTAAAGAAATCAGTATCCGTAAAGTATTGGGCGCTAATCTTTCTGATATCCTGGTTCTTTTGAACAAAGATTTTATGAAACTGGTAATCATATCCAATGTGATCGCTATCCCGGTAGCTTATATTCTTGTTGCCAAATGGCTGGAGAAATATGATTATAAAATTACCATTAACCCATGGCCTTTTTTGCTTGCCCTTTTAACCTCGGTAATTATTGCCATTTTAACAGTGAGCCTGCAAACCTTTAAAGTGGCCAAAGCAAACGCTGTTGATGCACTTAAATATGAATAAGACCTGCGTGAAGCGTTTGGTGCTAAGCGTTTAAACGCTACACGCCAAACACTTTACGCCAAACCCTACGCCTTATGTTCAGATTAAACTTAAAAATTGCACTACGAAACCTCTGGAGAAACAAGATAATTACCTTCATAAATATTGGTGGCTTAGCTATTGCTTTAGCTGCATTTATTTTGGTAACCATGTATTTTACCTATGAAACAGGTTTTGACAAGGAAAACCCAAACTACAACGAAATTTACGTAGTAGGTAGACAGTTGCCTGATTTTAAGACCAATAATACTCCGCCACCATTGGGTAAAGCTATTAAAGCAGAAATGCCAGAAGTAGTTTCAGTTGGTACCATGAAAATGAGTTTTTTTGAATTTCCAGTTAGCAGCGATCACGRTGTTGTTTTTTTAAGTAAATGCCTCTATCTCGATTATGCTGCAGCAAAAATGTTTAACATTAAACCCACTGTCGGTTTAACTAAGCCGGAAAGTACAACCGAAAATCTGTTTTATCTAAGCAACGAAAATTATAAAACGCTTTTCCCTCATAATAAAAACGGTCAGCCTGAAATGATCTGGCTTGGGAGTAAATCGGCTAATATGACAGGTAAGTTGAGCGGAAGTATTTTTGCCGATCCCCACTCTAATATTACTTTCGACGCCATTTCATTGATGAAAGAAGTTGGGATAGGCGAAAACTATGGATACAACAACTACAACACTTATATCCAGGTAAAACCGGGCACAGATATTCAGGCACTTGAAGCTAAAATTAATGCCCTTTATAAAAAGGAATTGCTTAAAGATGGAGAAGATCCCAATAATGAGACTTTTAAAGCAACAAAAGCCTTTCTCGATCCTTTAAAAAACCAACACCTTAAACCAAAGGCCGGTACCGATGCCAATTATAAAGTACTCATAGCTTTGTCTGTTTTAGGAATCCTGATCTTGGTAATCGCCTGTATCAACTTTACCAATCTGAGTATAGCGCAGGCAACCAAACGGGCAAAAGAGGTAGGCGTTAAAAAAGTGATGGGTGCTTATCGCTTTCAGCTTGCTTTTCAGTTTTTAACAGAAATATTAATCCAGTGTTTAGCAGCGACGATATTAGGACTGATTATGGCCGAAATCATCTTGCCAAAATTTAATAACCTGTTCGTGGTCAATTTATCCATTTGGATAGCCAATAGTGCTTTATTCTGGCAATTGCCACTTATATTAATTTTTATTACGCTGATAGCCGGTATTTATCCTGCCATGGTACTATCTGGATTTAAACCTGCACTTGTTTTAAAAGGTAATTTTCAAACCAGCAAACAGAGCTATTGGTTGCGCAACAGCTTATTGGTGGTTCAGTTTAGCGTAGCGGTAGTTTTTATTATAGGTCTGCTCATCATCAGTTCTCAACTAAAATACATGCGTACCCAAGATATTGGTTTCAAACCCGAACAAGTGGTGTACATTAAAAACCTCGCATATTTCGTCTCGCCAAGCAAATTCGATCCGATAAGAGATAAAATGGTCAAAATTCCGGGGGTGAAATCGGTTACCGTTACCAATGCATTGCCGGATGGTTCTGATAGTGGAAAAAATAAATATACTGTTGATGGAAAAGAACAAAGTTTAAGTTTTACAGATGTAGATTTTGATTATTTCGAAACATTAGATATTAAGATTAAAGAAGGCAGAACATTTTCCAGAGAATTTAAAACCGATACGGCAAATTCTGCTATACTTAATGAAGCTGCAATAGCAAAGTATGGATTAACCAATCCTGTAGGTAAAACCATAAAAGGCTGCCAGAATAAAGAATATAAGATTGTAGGCGTGATAAAAGATTTTAAAGCACTTGGATTTGAGAAAGCAGTACAGCCTACCATTTACGCAATAAATGATCCCTGCGGAAACCCCAAAACAGAAATTATGCTAAAG
>NZ_JBFTQI010000289.1:0-6732 GCF_056398925.1 Pedobacter sp. 01T416_2 | reverse complement strand
TACCTGATGGATAACACTACTTTAACAGGTGTGAGCGATATTGTTGCCGTTAACAGCACTACTTTCCTAACCATCGAGCGTGACGGATTGTATGGCGGTGCAGCAAGCAACCCGGCAACATTTAAAAAAGTTTTTAAAATAGACCTGAGTGGTGCTACCGATATTTCTGATTCCGGCAATGGTGTAACAGGTAAACTTTATGGCGGCAAAACCGTGGAAGAACTGAACAACGCAGCAGGTTTAAACACAGCGGGAATTACCCCGGTAAGCAAAACCATCGTTTTAGACCTGCTGAAAGATCTACCTTCCATTTATCCGCACGATAAAGCAGAAGGTTTGGCCTTACTGCCTGGCAACATCCTCGCGATTTCTAATGATGATGATTTTGGTGTGGTGGATAACGGGGCAAGTGGCTTTGCACAAAAAATATTGCCTTTAACAAATTCGGTTGATAGAAACCGTTTATACTTTGTTAAAATTAAACTTTAAAGCATTTAGCCATGTGTCAATTGACTCATGGCTATTTATACCATGAAATAAGATGCAAGTTGATATACTGTCTCATTAGTATGCTCATTACTACCGTACTTTTACCCTTTTTTTGCATGGCTATAGGAATTGAGGTTTACATTGTTAAGCTTTGTACAGCCTATCTTAATTTGCCTATGTATTACAGTTGTGCAATTGTTGATGATGAACAGCACGCGATTGATGTACTCCACGATTATATTGAAGATATCCGTTTTTTAAAACTGTTTAGCGCCTTTAATAATCCATTTGATGCCTTAAAAACAATTAGTGCCGGCGATAAAATCGATTTTCTTTTTCTAGATATAGATATGGATGGAATGAAGGGAACTGAACTATCACAGCATCTCCGCTCGAAAGCCAGGTTTGTGATCTACGCATCCRCCCACCTCGAAAATGAGGTAAGAAAAATAGATTCTAGCTTTGAATGTTATCTTGGCAAACCGATCTCAATGAAACGTTTTACTGGCACCATTGATAAACTGATACGACTTAATAATCTGCCGATTAAAAATGAAAATAGCTTATGATCGAACTTAATTACCTTTTTGAACAGGAATTTTTAGAAGATGTATCCTATCAGTTAATACAGTCAAGCATGGAAGACCCATGGTTGGTGCTGTCTGGATGTAAAGTGCTGGGGATTATTGATGAAGTTGAAGGGAACTGGAGCCAGATTATAGGTGGAGATATTCCACCAAAAGCAATTGAAGGGATGGGGAATTTTATTAACATGCAACAGTTTAGCTGGTTGCCGAATCTGATCAAAAAACAGTGGCCAAAGTATGTGCTTGATGTGGTCGTAGAAAATGCAGACCGTTACGAAATAATCTGCCATAAAGAGGCTTGTCTCAAACGTTTTAAACAACGTTTTACACTGGGTATCCATGCGCTTGCACAGAGAGAATCTGCGCTTGTTTTTAAAGTACGGTGCTTTCAGAAATCAGATTGTTATGAGGTGCTTAAAGCGCCTGCAATTGATCGGTACGTTTAATGTTTGTCCTGAATATTTTTAAAGGTAAACACAGGTTCCAACGCAAGCGGAATCTGCTGCGTTTTCAAAATTTATATTAATTCTTGTTTGTTTTAAGCGCTGATGTCAATGTAATATTTAAATTTGGCCCTACAAAACTCTTCCTCAACATGACCTTTGTAGAAAAACTGCAGGCCTTACGCCAGTTAATGGCTGCTCAAAAAGTAGATGCTTATATTATTACCGCGGCAGATCCTCACATCAGTGAATATTTACCAGCACATTATAAAGCTATTCCTTTTGCTTGTGGATTTACAGGGTCGGCTGGCACGCTGGTCATCACTCAGAATTTTGCTGGTCTGTGGACTGATTCGAGATATTTTACGCAGGCAGAAACACAATTAAACAATACTGGTTACGAATTGGTAAAGTTGAAAGTGCCACATACGCCCGAATACATCGATTGGTTGTGCCAGGTTTTGCCAAAGGATGCAAAAGTAGGTTTTAACCATCAGCTTATTACGGTAGGTTTGGCCCTCGAGATACAGAACAGTTTGACCCAGCGTGGAATAGAAATAATTGACGTTGATTTTATCAGCACGATTTGGCTCGATAGGGTAGGACTACCTGTAGAAAATGCCTTTTTAATAGGCGAGGAAGCTGCGGGTCTTACCATTTCGGCTAAAATAAACGAGGTAAAAGCTGCTTTAAAAATAAATGGAGCAGATTATCATTTTATTTCATCGCTTGATGACATTGCCTGGCTTTTTAACCTAAGGGGAAAAGATGTAGATTATAATCCTGTTACCTTAAGTTTTGCTTTAATTACTCCTGCAGCGGTAAAACTCTTTATCGACGAACAAAAATTGTCGCAAACAGATATTGATACTTTAAATGAGCAGGGCGTAACTTTGCATCCTTATGCTGAGGTGGCTGAGGCATTAAAAAATCTACCAAAAGGCGCGCAGGTTTTTATCGACCCTAAACGTACCTGTTTTGGCTTGTATCAGTGCTTGCCTTCTAGTGCCAAAATCGTTTCAGGCATTAATCCAAGCACACATCTAAAAAGTTTAAAGAATAATACTGAGATTAATCACATCCGCAAGGCAATGCTAAATGATGGAGTGGCTTTAACCAGGTTCTTTAAATGGATGGAAGATCATTTAGGGAAAGAAAAAATTACAGAATGGTCTGCAGCAGAGAAACTGGGTGCATTTAGGGCTGAACAAACATCTTTCGTAGGTTTAAGTTTTAATACCATAGCTGGTTACAATGCCAACGGAGCTTTGCCGCATTATAGTGTAACAGCAGAAAGCAATCAGGAAATTTTAGCCGATGGTTTGTTTCTTGTCGATTCAGGAGGCCAGTATTTGTATGGTACAACTGATATTACCAGGGTAATGCCTATTGGTAATTGCTCATCAACCCAGGCCGATGATTATACCTTGGTGCTAAAAGGCCTGATTGAAGGTTCTAAACTGATTTTTCCAGAAGGTACCAAAGGTTATCAAATCGATTCCATCTGTAGAAAACCACTCTGGGAACATGCCATAAATTTTGGTCATGGAACGGGTCACGGTATTGGCTTTTTCCTAAATGTACACGAAGGACCTCAGAATATTAGTCCAGCCAACGTAGATATTGCCTTTAAGCCAGGAATGGTAACCTCCATCGAACCAGGTATTTATCGTCCGGGAAAACATGGTGTACGCATCGAAAACCTTGTTTTATGTATCCCTAAGGGAAAAAGCGAATTTGGCGATTTTCTCACTTTCGAAACCTTAACCTTATGTTTTATCGATACCGCGATTATCAATAAAACACTTTTGGCACCAGATCAGATTGAGTGGTTAAATCAATACAATCAAATGGTGTTTGGGAAGCTTCAACCCCTTTTATCTGATGAAGAAGCTGAATGGTTGAAAGTGAAATGTCAGCCTGTTTAATCATTGTCTACCAATGATTCTAAAGAACGGTCGTCATTCCCGCACAGGCGGGAACCACGAAGTGCTCAGCAGCTAATCTTAATGCGAACAATCTTAGCGCTTTGCGTAATCTGAAGGAAAATAAATAGGTGGGTCTTTAATATAATAGTTGTCAGTCTGAGCTTGTCGAAGACCCCTATGTTGTATTAGTAAAATAATCGTTTAAATGATCTTATATCTCTTATATGATTAATAATTTGATATAGGAAAGCAATTCCTGCATTTCAATCCACGTCAGTCGCGCTTTCCGCTGTAGTCCCGACTTACTTCGGGAGCTGCCGCTGCAATCACGTTTAGGTACCCGATATAGTGCTAATGGGTTAGGTTTCCCCTCATGTGTTATTAATCTGCGTGCTTTGCGTAATCTGCGAACCTATTTTTTTCATCATGCTTCCTGCTATTCACCATCGATCCGCCATCCGTTTACCGCCTCGCGCCCAACTTCCAGTAAATACACCAATTCTTTACCGATTTTGCGCTATTTTTAAGTTCGATGCCTGCTTTATCTTTTAAATTTTAATTTTGATTTAACCACATTTCTAAATTTCCTTTATGATCATGATTATCGAACTAAAAAAGAAGAGAACCTTATCCATAATAACTTTTAAAGCAATATTTTGCTGTATTTTATCTTTCCTAAATATTGAGGTAGTTCTAGCCCAATCGCCTTGGATTGCTTTAGGCAAAAAAACATCTACTTTGGGCCTGGAAAATGGATTTTCGACTTACAATGCCGGAGCATTTAATCTAAAGCTTGTTAAGTCATCACAAACGGTAGCGGGCCTACAGCCTAAAATGGTTAAAGATTTCGATTTTGCACCCAGCGACAGTTTAAAAGTGCGTAGTTCAGATGGTTTATATCACTTGGGCGATATCAATTTGAAGTTACGCTACATTGGCGAAGAAGCCTGGAAAAGCTACAGCACAGCCGCCAAAAGAAGCCCTGTGAAAAATATTTCTATGGGTAAAAACGTACTCGCTGCTGCCGATCTTGCTGCAACACTTCCGGCTGATATGCCGCTGCAGGTTAAACGGATGTGGGAAATGTTTAACGGAAAGCTTGTGCTCCGCTTCGAACTGAAAAATAAGACCAATAAAAACGTAGAAATCGGGGCACTGGGTATTCCGATGATTTTCGATAATATTCTCGAAGGCAGGACATTGGAGCAAACCCATGCAAAAAATGTTTTTTACGATCCTTATATCGGTAAAGACGCCGGTTATCTGCAAGTTACGCGGTTAAGCGGTCATGCACCTTCTTTGCTCGTTGCGCCACTGGGACATACGCCATTTGAGGCTTATAACCCGCTTAATGATGATCGAACACCAAGAGGAATCGCGTTTGAAGGTTTTTATGAGTGGATGGTATACAGTAAAGCCTATGCAGAAAACGAATGGAAAAATGCCGAGCAATGGAATACACCGACTTCAACCACTTTAAAACCTGGTGAAACCAGAAGTTATGCCCTTCAGTTTATCCTTTCTGGAGCAGCAAAAGATATCGAAAGCAAACTGATCGAAAATAAACGACCAGTAGCAATCTCAGTTCCGGGTTATGTACTGCCTAAAGATGTGGAAGGGAAATTATTTGTTAACTACCCTAAAAAGATTAAAACTATTCAAGTTCAGCCTGAAAATGCCCTACAAGTAAGTGCATTGGCCTCAACCAAAAATGGCTGGAAAAGTTATACTGTAAAGGGAAATACCTGGGGAAGAGCAAGGTTGTCCATCACCTACGAAGATGGCTTGGAGCAAAGTATAAATTATAAGGTAATTGAAGCCGAAAGTGATGTGATTGCTAGTTATGGCAATTTTTTAACAACCAAGCAATGGTTTAACCAGGCCGACCCTATTTTTAAAAGAAGTCCATCAGCTATTACGTACGATAATGAAAAGCAACAGCAGGTAACACAAGACAATAGGGCATGGATTGCAGGTTTAAGCGATGAAGGTGGTGCAGGTTCGTGGTTGGGGGCAATAATGAAGCAATTGGTACAACCCAAGAAAGAAGAAGTTGATAAACTGAAACAATTTGTAGATAGTGTAATGTTTGGGCGGATACAACTTAAAAACGGTCCTCAGAAATATGGGGTAAAAAAGAGCTTGTTCTACTATGCACCAGATTCGCTCCCTAAAGATACTTATGCCGCAAATATAAATTTTAAAACATGGTCTGCATGGCCCAAAAAAGAAGCTGATAACCTGGGCCGGTCTTATAACTACCCGCATGTTGCAGCAGCCCATTGGGTGATGTATCGGTTGGCGCGTAATTATAGCGGCCTTGTGGAGGAGCAGAGCTGGAAACAACACCTTATAGATGCTGCTGAAACAGGCATGGCCATGGTTAATATTGCCCCTTATTACGCACAGTTCGGCCAAATGGAAGGCACAGTTTTCTATCTCATCCTAAATGACCTTAAAAACGAAGGACTAACAGAAGAAGCAGCCAGGTTAGAAAATGAAATGAAGAAGCGGGCCAACCACTGGCGTTCGCTACAATATCCCTTTGGAAGTGAAATGCCTTGGGACTCTACAGGTCAAGAAGAAGTTTATGTATGGTCGAGCTATTTTGGCTATCAAGACAAAGCAAATGTAACGCTTGATGCGATATTGGCCTATATGCCTGTGGTGCCGCATTGGGCCTATAATGGTAATGCCCGTCGGTACTGGGATTTTCTTTATGGAGGCAAACTTTCGCGTATCGAACGGATGATCCATCATTATGGTTCAGCACTCAATGCCATTCCTGTATTAATGGATTACCGTAAAAATCCCGGCGATTTCTATCTTTTGCGTGCTGGTTACGGTGGACTTTTGGGTTCGATTTCCAATATTACCCAAGAAGGTTTTGCGCCTGCAGCATTTCATGCTTATCCATCAACCTTAAAAAATGACGGCATTACCGGCGATTACGGATCCGGTTTTTTTGGCTACGCGGTTAATACATCATCGTATATCTTACAGCATCCTGAATTTGGTTGGTTGGCTTTCGGTGGCAATTTGAACAAAACAGGCAATAACATCAATGTTAAATTAACTACGGCAGCAAAATCATCGGTTTACATTGCTGCTGTAGGGCTTTGGATCAGCCTTGATGCGGGTACCATTGATGAGGTAAATTATAATACTGTAAATGGCGAAATTCGCTTAAAACTGAGCAAAGCAAATGAATATACACCTAATGCCATGTTGAGGTTGTTACAGCCTGCAAAAATTAATGGCGTCGGTTCTTATGCTGTAAAAGGC
>NZ_JBFTQI010000288.1:0-6743 GCF_056398925.1 Pedobacter sp. 01T416_2 | reverse complement strand
AAAGTACCCAAAGCGCTTCGTCAATCCATCAAGGCAGCTCAGCACAATCCAAGCACATCAAAAAAACAGCGGCACTTCGTTTTGTGTTCAATTTTCGTAACATTTTGAAGCAGCATTTATGAACACAAAACCACTGCGTTTAAGGTTTGGTAGTGCTATTTTTTCTTTTGTGCAACTGTTTTTTTGATTTCTCCGCCACTTGGAATTGACGACGTTCTTCGGTAAAACCTATGGTTTATTAACGTAAGCTAGCAAAGCGCCTAACCCAGGTTCGATAAAACAGGAACCGGCACGATTCCCGAAATTGTTCAGGATGAGTAAAGCAGATGGCAGGGCTTCGTAACCGATTGATCCAGCGCCCTGATTTTCTAAATGTTTTAGAAGTGAACATAGTGGTTGATAAATTTTTCATCATGTGTTTATGAATGCTGCGCAGATTTATCTAAGTTTGTTTCCAATGTCATTGCCACTAACAAACCATACCTTAGAGAAATTAGAAACCCTGCTTTTTGCTATGGGCTATAAGGTTCGTTATGAGAAAGGAAACTTTAAAACGGGTTCTTGCCTGCTCGAGCACAATAAGGTTGTTGTGGTAAACAAATTTTCAAATCTGGAAGGAAAAATTGCTGCATTGGTAACTTTGGTTAAGCAAACCAATACAGACGAAAACCTGCTAGAAGAAAAACAGCGCCAATTCTACCTATCCTTACAGCAAACCGAATTATTTTAATGAAGATACAACTCCAGCATTACAATTATAGAAAGGAAAGTTTAAGCAGATGAAGGTTACTTTTTTAGGTACTGGTACATCACAAGGCGTTCCTGTAATTGCTTGTAATTGCGAAGTTTGTTTATCTGCTGATAAAAGAGATAACCGCTTACGGACTTCGATATTAATTGAAACAGCTGATAAAACCATCGTGGTAGATAGTGGGCCTGATTTCCGTTACCAGCTTTTACGCGAAAAGGTAAAAGATCTTGATGCGGTATTGTTTACCCACGAACACAAAGACCACATTGCCGGTTTGGATGATATCAGGCCATTTAATTATCTGCTACACAAGGTAATTGATGTTTATGCGACAGACAGGGTTCAAACGGCTTTAAAAAGAGAGTTCTATTACATTTTTGCCGAGACTAAATACCATGGTTTGCCACAGATTAATCTGCACAGCGTAACCAATGGCGAAGATTTTAAAATTGGAGAAAGCAAAATTATTCCGTTTGAAGTGATGCACCATTTGTTGCCCATTACCGGGTATCGGATTGGAGATTTTACTTATATCACCGATGCCAAAACCATATCAGAACCAAGTTTTGAGAAAATAAAGGGTTCAAAAATATTGGTGCTTAATGCTTTGCAAAAAGAACCGCATATTTCTCATTTTACTTTAGGCGAGGCCATCGCCTTTGCGGAAAGGGTAGGTGCAGAAACCACTTATCTTACACACATCAGTCATAATCTGGGTAAACATGCTGATGTGGAAAAAGACTTGCCAGTTCATATCAGACTGGCGTATGATGGCTTAAAAATAGAAATTTAAACACTTTTTAAAATCTAAAATTAAATTATATTTGCAGCACAAACCCAGGTGGCGAAATTGGTAGACGCACCAGCTTGAGGGGCTGGCGCCCGTACGGGTGTGGGAGTTCGAATCTCCTCTTGGGTACATAGTGTAAAACTTAAAGCCTTAACATGTTTATTGTTGAGGCTTTGTTGTTTTTATGATATCTTTTGATACCAATGAAATCAGTGTAGCCAATTTTTTTGTTTTATTATTGATGAGCTCGTTTTATCTGAGTACCTACGGCCATTTTTAAGTTTATCACTATTCATTTTTCTGGTCGCTATCTGTTTGCTCCTACATTGGCATATTTTGCATCATATTTAGCTAAAATAACAGAGGATTTACTTTTGATTTTTTATCATATTTGCCGAAGCCATGGAAGAAAGAAGCTGGGTTGGATTATTGTAGAAAAGGACAAGTAAACCATTTTAAATATGAAATCATCATGATTTTCAAAATCACACCGTAATGATTAAACCGAGCTTGCGAGTTCTTAAACTTAAAAAGCGAAATAAAACACTAGTGAAAAATCATGACTGCTTCATCGCAAAAGAAACACAATATTTAAACAAATGAAAAAATATCTATTGCTCTTATTAATTGCCATTTCATCAACAGGTTTAATGGCACAAAAAAACACCGATGTTCCTTTCCAATTACAGGGAACGGTTAATCTACCCAGTTACGATTCGGCCAATCGGGCGATTTATTTTACCTTTTATAAAAATGGAAAAGAGGTTTTAGATAGTGCAATAATCAAAAACAATAAATTCAGTTTTAAAGACGTAGCCGATATAGATATTAAAGCTTCTTTACAATTTACTAAGCCAAATACTTCACCAAATGCAGCAGCCGATCCTAATTCGTTGAGTCTGTATCTTTCTAAAGGGTTGGTAAATGTTAGTGCAAAAGGCTATTTGCGTAAATCCATCATAAGTGGATCTGTGGTAAATAATGATTACATGATCTTTAAAAAACCATATTTGAAGTTAGATACATCATTACGTTTGCTTGGTTGGAAAAAAAGACGGGTAAAAGCCGAAGATACCGTTCGCGGGAAAAATGTTGATGCGGAGATAGATAGTGTGAAAAACCTGAAACTTGCGCAATTGTCGGAATTTTTATCTAAAAATATAGCCAAACCTTATGCTGCCGAGGCGTTGTTAATGTATGTAAGCACTGATGGTTCTGCTTTCGATGCCAATAAAGCAAAACAATTTTTTGATCGACTGCCAGCCAAACAAAAAAACGCCGCGCTGGGTAAAGAGATCACAACTGCCTTAGCTAAGTTAGCAGAGAAGCAAGTAACTATTAATGTGTTAACAAATGTCGATTTTTATGATGGTTATGCACAAAAGGTAACTCAGCCGGTGGCTAAAGGTATAACACGCATCAGTAATGCCGAGTACTTGCGTCAGCTTAGTGCAGCCGAAATAGATAAAATTGGTAAAACATTAAAAATAAAGGTTAGTATAAAATCAGGCTGCGATAATTATGATAGAATTGGCCACCTAACCTTGGTTGTTATGCCAAAAGGTKAACAATTTAATTTAGAAAAAGGTGAGCAATTTGAACTTTTAAGAATCATGACACCGTTTATGTACCGTACCCGTCAACCAGACCATATTCCTTACGAAGCACAAATAGACCAAATGGTTAGTACGATAAAACAGGGCGGAAAGGATGTTTATTTATTGACCGAGGTATTTGGTACAACTGGTGCCGGCCAGCGTGAGGTAATCGGTTGCGATGGCTCGTTACTAACTTTTAATGTGTCTGTAGATCTAATCAGCGATAAAATGAAGGATTTGCCTGCACAAAAAGGAATTTCATTATTAAGTTATTATAGTTTAGATGGTAAAGATAAAGCTGCTGGTAAAAACAGCAAACAAGTAAGCTTCGAATTAGCGAACGACACTAAAACGACAACTCTTTATGTCATTTCATCAGGACATGGAGCAGCCGAAGGTGGAGAAGAATACAATTGGAGAGAACATGTAGTAGATTTAGACGGTAAAGAATATACCCGATTAGAAATGAGCCAAAATTGTGCACCGTTTGAGATGTATAACACTCAACCTAATGGTATTTATTTCGGTGATATTAGCAAAGAACGTCGTTCATGGTGCCCAGGTGGCCCGGTACCTACACGTATTATTAACCTCGGTCCTTTGGCGAAAGGAAAGCATACTTTAAAAATATCTATCCCCGAGGCCGAATTTGAAAAAACAGATAGTAAGTATTATGTATCGGCCTATTTGATAACGCAATAAACTGATCTCAAACTAGAATATAAAGCCTTTTCCATAGCAGTGGAAAAGGCTTTTTCTGTAGATAAAGTTCCTCTTTGATAAATGATGAAGCCTGCCCTATAATTTAGAGTTGTTGCAATGCTAGTTTTACAGTATCCTTGTTGGGCTTTGAAACCGGAATTTTTTCTCCAGATGTTAAGAGTAGAATCCCACCGTCTTCTTTTAACCAGCTTTTTACATATTTTGGATTTACTAAATGGCTTTGGTGCGTTCTTAAAAAACCGCTGGGGCGCAGTAAATCTGCATATTCTTTAAGTGATTTAGAAACCAGTATTTTTTCATCACTCGAAAGGAAGAAGTGAGTATAAGTATTGTCTGCCTCGCAACGTATAATTTCTGATAACGTAACATACCTGATTTCGCTTTGCATCTGTAGGGCAATTTTGCTCACATTTGTTTCTGGCTTTTTTAGTTGTTGCAATAAAAAATCGAGCTGTAGATTTTGTATTGGCGTTGTCAATTTATATTCGGCCTTACTTACCGCATTTATCAATTCTTCAATATCAATGGGTTTTAACAGATAATCTAAGGCTGCAAATTTTACAGCCTGTATACCATACTGATCGTAAGCAGTAACAAAAATAACTTCAAAATTACGTGCTGRGAGTAGTTTTAGTACCTCAAAACCTGTTTCATCGCCCATTTGAATATCCAGAAACACTAAATGGGGTACATGTTTTTCAATAGCAACAACGGCATCACTTACATTTTGCGCTGTAGCCATTATGGTTACCTGCGGACAGTGCTTTTCTAGCAATGCCTGCAGGTTTTCTAAATTTGAAATTTCGTCGTCTATTAAAATTGCCCTCATCATACTATAGCCAATCGGTTAGTGTTAAGCTTATTTCAGTGCCGTTGGTGGTTGATTGTATAGCTAAAGTAAAGCGATTTTCTTTATAAATGCTATTTAAGAGTTTTATTCTACTGTCGCTTAATTGAAGACCCAAACCACTGTTCTTTTTTTCTGTGTTAAACCCATTTCCATTATCGTTAACCGTTAGCAACAAACTATTCGCTTGCTTAGTAAATGCGATCATTATTTTTCCATCTGTGCCTTTTTTCGATATACCGTGCTTCACCGCATTTTCTACAAAAGGTTGTAGCAGCATACTGGGTATTTCTATGTTCTCTAAATCTAAGTTTTCGGTGTAGCTAATTTCGTATTTAAAGCCGAACCGCAATTGCTCCATTTGGAGGTAATCGTCTAGTAGTGTTTTTTCCTGTGATAAACTAATCAGTTCTTTATCATCTAGCACATTACGGGTTAATCGGGCAAATTTAGAAAGGTATTTATTGGCATTGTCTATTTCGTTTTTGTTCATTAAATTTTGAATGCCAGATAGCGCATTAAACAGAAAATGAGGGTTTAATTGAGAGCGGACAGACTCCAACTTAAGCTGAGCAAATTCTTTTTCTTTTAATTGCTGTGCAAGTTTTTTCTTGTTCCTTTTTTTAACAAAATAAAGCACTACTAAAAAAAAAAGTCCCTACACCTAATGTTGATACCCCTCCTAAAATTATGAGGTCTTTTTTAGTAAAACTCTCTTCCGCTAATGTAACGGATATAGTCTGTCTAATTATATATTTTTCTGGCCCCTCTGCTGCCCCCCATCGAATAGAAGGCCGAATGATAATCTCATATTCACCAGATTTTGGGAAAACATATTCTTCAATATCTATATAAGGAAAATCTTCTTCTGAATCAAACAAGTCGTATTTCCATGCTGTTGAATTGTAAATAATCTCATTTGTTCGCTTATCTTTTATAACGATAGCATAAATGTTATCGATAACTGATTTATCTTTTGTAACTCTCAATCCAAAATCATGTTTAGAGAAATTAACTTTTGTAATTTCATTTGAGTTATTCTTGATTGGGATTTTATCGCCGGAATATAAACGATGAGAAAAAGATAAAATTTTCGGTCTTGGGATTTCCTTTGAATAATATATATTTTTATAAATATCCGAAGGATTTTCAATGTTGTAAATCAATGTTGTTATGCTTTTACCTTTTATGGGGAAAACGCCTAACGTTACTATACTTCCACTAAATTGGCCATTTGTATAATCTATGATATCACCAAACTGCTTATTAACTACAATGGGCTTTTCATCTTGCAAGATTGTATAGCGATATTTTTGTGCGTTTTTTTTCTCTTTAATTCTTAACTCAATGCTGAGTTTATTTACACCAGGTATATAATTAAATGAAGTATTAAACTCCCCATGTACCTTGTTGTTAAAATAAATTTCTTTAGCGCCGCTATTAACGTTCATCCATTGATTGTTGCCGCTTTCATAAATATGATCGAAATCAATACCCGTTTGCGCATGTACTGTGTTTAGCGCCAAAATAAAATTGAGGAATAGAAAAATAATTTTTTTCATAATGTTAAGTTTTAATTTTCATCAAACTTGTCGCAATAATAGCAAAACTAAAAGCATAAAACAGGAAAGGCAGTATATAAAATAGTAGAGGTGTTGTTTTGTGCAGTATTTGAATTTGGAGAAAGAGGGTAGGTAAGGGAAGAAGTAGTTTTTCGTCAATTTGACAAAGAACTTGTCATCCTGAGCCTGTCGAAGGATTCTTTCAAACAATTTGAGAAGTTTCGATAAGCTGTCATTCCGAGATTCCTAAAATCGGCGTCATCTCCTTTGGTTTATCAAACTGATTTTTCTTCTTGCAATAGTATTACAAGAAGAAAGCTTGGTAAGCGTTTAAATAAAAGGCAGGGTGAATTTCCGTCATCTCTAGTTTACAGAACTTATGGTCGTATTAGTCCCTTTAAATAAAAGGCAGGGTGAATTTCCGTCATCTCTAGTTTACAGAACTTATGGTCGTATTAGTCCCTGCCTTTTA
>NZ_JBFTQI010000287.1:0-6745 GCF_056398925.1 Pedobacter sp. 01T416_2 | reverse complement strand
TAGCAATAGATCGTTTTTCATCCGTACCAGGTTGTTCTCTATTTCCTCTAAATAGTTTCTCGAAATAATAAAAGATCTGTGAATCTGAATAAATGAATTGTTATTCTTAAGTATTTCTTTAATTTTTGTAAGGGTTATATGCGCGACAACAGTTTTCTGAGTAGTATATATTGAAATGTAATTCTGAATACTTTCAATTGCTATAATTTCATCAAACCTGATTTTTACCAATTTTGACTTATCATTTTTACTTTTAATAAAGAAGTACTGATCATCAACTTTTTTCTTTTCCTGGATCGGGAGAATACGTCTGCTTTGTAATTTATGCAGTACTGTAGCAAAATGGCCAAGAGAGAAAGGTTTGAGGAGAAAAGCATCAGCCTCGATTTCAAATGCATCCAGTGCATATCTGGAATGGGCTGTTGTAAAAATCAGGTTTCTTGTTTTATTGCGGATAATCTTTGCTAAATCTATTCCCGAAAGGCCTGGCATTTCGATATCCATAAAAACAATATCAAGATTATCTCCTGAAATAATGTGGTTCATTGCTTTAATGGGGTCGGTAAAACTTTCTAAAAGTTCATAATCGTCAAGGGTCGTGAGATAATCACATAGTAGTTCAAGGTTTGCGGGATCGTCATCGACCGCAATACAGTTAAATTTCATATAGAGAGCACTTTAAAGTTCAAATATAATAATCTGTAGGCTACGATTGACAAAAAAAGAGGTTTCATCATACATTTTATCGTATTCGTGGTATCATAATACCACTTACGTGTAATGGAAGCGCTTAGCTATATAAAATCTCTTTTTTTTCTATCATCTTCGATCCGGAGTTCTCAAGCTCCACCACAAACAAACTAATTACTGGATAGATCGATCATTAAACGTATAAAAATGAGTCGGCCTATAGTAAATATTTTCTTATGTAATGGGTAGTAATGCACAGTCAGTTTATGTTGAATGTTGCAGTTGTTTGTACTATGGTATAAAAGCGAAAAAATAAAAATAATGATGAACCAAACCCGTTTCTGTACTTTTTCTGGCAAACAGCTTAAAAGTTTTTTGTCAATCATTTTTTTGATCCATATCCACATTTTTTGCTTTGCTCAAACCTTTGAGGCAGGTGTGCATATACCTGCAGTGGCTTACAATCCTCCGGATCGATTTAATTACTTAGGTAAAGATGTATCTCATTACGGTTTAGGTTGGTATGGCGAAGAAAATGGTGTTCCTCCCTATGCTTATTTATCAGGATTTCAGGGGATAAAACTATTTACGCAGGGTATTCCCCGCTTTCATTTGGATGGGGCAGGTAACCTTGGGCTTGGCACCATGAACGCTAATGCCAGGTTGCATGTAAATGGTACCGGTATCTTCGAGGATAATGTGAAAATACTGGCTAAATATGCTGCATGGGGCGAGGGCTTATTGATTGTAAAACCAAATGGCTGGGCAGGGTTACGCCTTGCCAAAAACGATCCCTCCAGTGGAGATTATAACGGAAACTGGGCATTGGGCTATACCGATTACTCTGGAAATGACTTTACTATAAGCAATCAGTATAACAATGTTCAATATAACGACATTTTTCATATCCGTGCAGATAACCGCTTTGTTGGGATTGGTACAGCCAACCCAACGTCAAAATTAGAGATAGCGGGCGGTGATCTCTCTGTTTCGGGGAATTTAATGGTATCAACAGGTAATATTACAGGAGGTGGGATAAAACTAGCTGATGATGGGGATATTGTTGACCTGAATGATGGGTGGGCCACTCATCGCTTTAGTAATGGCTTAAGAATTACAAATGCAAATAGTGGGGGAGATCCAGTCATCCAGCTTGCCAATAACAGTATCATTCCAAGTTATTTCAACGTAGGTAAGGTAGGTATTGGCACTGTTAATCCATTGGGTTTACTACATCTCAATGGCGCCTATGCGACAACAGATGGTGGTAATAACTATCAGTTTGCTGGTACTGGCTTAATTGTGCAGGCGAATACAGGCGGTAGAATAGCCGATAGAGGTGCACAGATAGAATTTGTTGTGCCTGCTTCGGTTGATGGAAGTAATCCCTGGGGCCAGGGAAGGATTATTACAGTAGCGGGAAATAGTAACAATGGCGATGCTACAGGCAAAATGATTTTGGGAACGCGTAGGTCATTTAGTAAAAATGGTAAACCTGTCGAATGGTTTTATGGCGATGATATTGTAATAGTGGGCAATGGCAACGTTGGTATTAATACCCTAAATCCAACAGAAAAATTAGCGGTTAACGGCAAAATCAAAGCCCTTGAAATCCGCGTTGATGCACATGATATGCCTGATTACGTTTTTGAAGAGGGGTATGAGGTTGGAACGTTGGAGGAGTTGGAAAGTTATATTAAAAAGAACAAACACCTGCCCGAAATACCGAGTGCTATTGAAGCTGAAAAGAATGGATTGGAACTGGGAGAAATGAATAAACTGCTACTCAAAAAAATTGAAGAACTCACCTTGTATRTCATTGAAGAGCACAAGCTAAATGAAAAACGGGGAGACTTATTGGATGCCCAACGTTTAAAGATCACTGAATTGGAGAAAACACTAAAATCCTTTAAGAAATGAAATTCACATCTCGCATAGCTTCAATGTTTGCGCTAATGGTTGCCTTTTCACATCAGGCATATGCTCAAAACACTTTTCCAGGCTCTGGCCCTGCAGGAGTAAATACTTTAAGCCCTGCTGGTCATTTTCAGGTAAAAGGAGACTCCTGGTTTGATGCTAATGCCCGCATTCTTCTAACCAATAATGCAACAGATTATGGTCGCACTACATTTATGCTTACAGGTCGTTTTCAGGATCTGAATGATGCATGGAGCTTTGGTTCGGGTGCCAGAAATGCCATTGTATTTGCCCAGAATGAATCGGGTTCAGGGCTTAATATGGGCGCTTTAGGTGATGAAAAGTTTTCCCTTCAATTAGAAGGAAATTCTCGCTCGCTTGGTTTTCTATCGAAACAAATGGGAAATACGCCTAATATGGTGATGAGCCAAAACGGTTATATTGGTATAGGAAGTGTTAGTCCGCGTGAGAAGCTCGACATATGGGGAGGTAGGTTTTCGATAACAGGAGATGATCATAATGGTACGGCACTGATTACTACTTATAATGGTCTGGCGCTTTATTCCAACAATCAATTGTCTAATGGGCTTTCCATTAGTCCTGATGGAAATATCGGCATCGGTACTGGCACGGCATATGCAGGTGCAAGGTTACATATACATGGTGGTGCTATGGTATTGGGTAGCAATAGCATTATTCATAATACAGATGGCTATTTGAGCTTGGGGAATGTGCTGGCGAATTCTTCCCCAGTAAGTAGCGATTGGGCCAGTAAAACCACCTTACTGCTCAATGGTCAGGATTATTCTACCATCGGTTTTCATGATTCTGGATCAAGGGTAGATTTTATCCGTGTGGGCAATGGGACAATTGAGCTGGGTTATGATGGTGGGTTTGGGGCTCCTAACATCAAGTTTCCCGGTGGCATTTGGAACAGTGCGGGGAATGTTGGTATAGGAGTAAGCAATCCCACCGAAAAACTTTCGGTTAACGGTACGGTCAAGGCCCGCGAAATACGCGTAGATGGACAGGGTGCACCTGATTATGTTTTTGAAGAAACCTATCAGAAACTTTCACTTGCCGAGGTTGAAAAATACATCCGTTTGAACAAACACCTTCCTGAAGTACCTTCTGCAAAAGAATTAGAGCGTGACGGAATGGCCGTTGGTGAGATGAACAAAATCTTACTTAAGAAAATTGAAGAGCTTACCCTGCACCTGATCGAACACGAACGCAAAATGAACGAGCAGGCCGAAGTATTGGTCAGGCAGCAAAAGGAAATATCCGAACTTAAAGGAAAGATCAAATGAAACATTTATACATTTTAATCTTAGTGCTCTTTAGCGGTATGAACTTATCTGCCCAGCAGTTCAGTTTACCTGCCGATGGAAAATGGTATCTGGTGGCTAAAGTTGGTGGTTTGCATAGCGAATTTGAGTACACCTATAAACATACCACAGCACATAAGCCTTCATTGGTATCGGGTAGGATCCAGTTTATCAATTCACAGAATTTTTCTATTCAGGAGCATCATAGTATGGGCTATGCAGCATGGCTGCAACCGCAGTTTGCACTATTAAATTTTGGAGGAGAAAGCCAAATATGGGTAAAAGCGGCAATAGGTGCAGATCTGGGGGTTTTTAAAGTGAGCAACTTTTTAGCAGGCTCATTGGAACTCGGTTCTATCAGTGACGACAACTTGAATGATAACGGTGCCATAGTGACCATCTTTAATACGATAAGAGACAATGCCCATACTTATGTTGGCAACCTGAACGTGATGGATGGGAGTGTAGGTATAGGGACTGATCTGCCCGCCGAGAAACTAACAGTAAACGGAAAGATCAGGGCAAGAGAGATCAGGGTTGATGTTGATGCAATGCCTGATTATGTTTTTGCGCCAAAATATGAGCTGCTACCCTTACCTGAGCTTGAAAAATTTATACAAGTGTACAAACACCTACCTGAGGTTCCTTCGGCCAGAGAGGCAGAAAAGAATGGAATTGAACTTGGTGAGATTAACAAAATTCTACTCAAAAAGATCGAAGAACTTACGCTGCATCTGATAGAAAAGAATAAAGCTTTAGCTGCACAACTGGCAGATATTAATATACTTAAAAAGAATACAACGGATCAACGTGAAATGCTTTCAGCATTACAAGAACAAGTTAAACAAATATTAGCAAGACAATCTAAAGGAAAATGAAGAAGTATTTAATTTATCTGATAATAACCTTTAGTTGTGCATGGCAATTGCGTGCACAGGCTCCGATCATTACTACAGGAGTAACCATCAAAGACGCGTACGATAATGTGCTTATTAGCAAACAGGGAGATTTTGTAAATCAGCTTATCGGTACCTATGCAGGCTGGGATCCGGAGGCAATTTTTGTTGGCGGTTACAATGCTTCTTCGGTTTACAACGCCACTTMCACCAAGAGAATTTACCTCGGTGGACCGCTATCTGGCACTTATTTTTTGGCAATGGACATTCCTTCTGGAAACCTTGGACTTAATGTCGGTAATCCACAGAGTTACTTCCACGGAGGGAACAATAAAGTTTTTGAAATATTGAACCCAAATACGGAATTCAACAGCCAGTCCCATCTCATACTCAGTAACAATTCAACTTTAAGTGGCTCATCTGCTGGGAGCATAAGCTGGGTTGCTAAAAATGCACAATTTAATAAGGGGATGGCTTATATAGGTGCTCAACTTATGGATGATGCTACCAATGATGCCCGCGCCAGGCTACTTTTTGCCACTTCTAATGGTGCGCAGCCAAATGTTAGAATGGTTATTGATCCTGTAGGGAATGTTGGGATTGGTACTTTTAATCCTGAAGATAAGCTTACTGTGAATGGGCGCATTAAGGCAAACGAAATCAGGGTGAATGGACAGCAAACGCCTGATTACGTGTTTGAACCCGACTACCAAAATCTTTCGCTATCAGAACTAGAATCATACATAAAAAAATATAAACACCTACCCGAGATTCCTTCGGCCAGTGAAGCAGAAAAGAATGGAATTGAACTGGGCGAGATGAACAAACTCTTACTCAAAAAGATCGAAGAACTCACGCTCCATCTGATTGAACAGGGCAAGGAAATTAAGGCTATGAAAATGCAACAGTTAAATGGTACTAGTGTCAAACAACCAAGGCCAACGGCTAAATCCACAAAAAACAAACAAAGAAATTAAAAAAATGATGATTATCAAGTTTACAGACACATTATATGGGATCAATAGGAAGAAGATTAACCAGATTTTTGAAACCATAAGGATTGAATATTGGCAGTTTCATCAAACATTAGGTCACTTTCGTCATTTGAAAGGTACTGTTTGTGGAAATCGAGCTTAGTCGGCTTTTTTACAGCTATTTTTTTAATGATATTCGAAATTGAGTTCTCAAACTCCCAAACAAACTAAATAACGCTTTATTAATGTCTATTTCTGTCTTACCCTAAATGCAGGGAAAAGCCTTTGATAAAGAGCTATGCTAAATTTAATGTATGAACAAAGCCGTAATAACAGCTACTGTGCTGGTATTTTTTTGCCTGCATTCAGTGCAGCTTCTCGCGCAACTTCCTTCAGCAGGGCAGACTGTTATAGACAGTCTGAAATCAGGCAAGAAGAAGTTGTCCAAGCTAGATTCGCCGGCTATGCAAAAAATCCAGGAGACTAAAAAATCATTAAAGTTACAAGTAGGCGCACTAACCGGGCAGTCGGCCGGGTTGCTGAGTAAGGATAGCCTGAAAAAAAATGTTAAGATACAATCTGCGAGTGTTTCTTCGCAATATGTTAAAACAAAAGAACTGGTTACAGATAGCTTGAAATCGGCAAAAAAGAAATTCTCTAAGCTCGATTCAGTGGCAATGGGGAAAATACAGGTGACCAAAAAATCAATATTAACGCAAGCGGATGAGCGTGTAAAACAATCTGATATTGCTAAACTGTTAAAAAAAGACACGCTGAAAAAAGGTGCCAAAATACAGTTTAACGATGTATCAGTAGAAAATGCAACACAATATATCAAAACGCAGAACCCGGCCAATGGCAAAAACCTGTTAAATAATGTAACCTTTTATGGCCAATTGAAAATATATAATATTCCGATTGATCTTTCATTGGCGAACAC
>NZ_JBFTQI010000286.1:0-6752 GCF_056398925.1 Pedobacter sp. 01T416_2 | reverse complement strand
GATTACCTATATGTACTCATCGGATTTATCATTTTGGCCATTATAACCATCAGTTTAAATGGCGGTTTGGCACATTAACATCTCTTTTTTAGTTAAATCCCATCATATCAGCAATTTATTTGAAAAAATATTTGGCTAACTATTTGAAAATTAATATTTCTTGCCTATCTTTGCCGTCCCTTTCGGGGGATGTACAACCACCTTGAACGAAGCCCTACTGCTTCGATGGGTGTTAAAAAGAAAAGATAAAATGTCAGGAATTATTGGAAAAAAAGTAGGAATGACCAGTATCTTTGATGCCGAAGGAAGAAACATTCCTTGTACGGTAATCGAGGCTGGACCTTGTGTAGTTACACAGGTAAAAACCGAAGAAGTAGATGGTTATTCATCAATCCAGTTGGGTTACGATGAGAAAAAAGAGAAAAACACAACTCAACCATTGAAAGGCCATTTCGCGAAAGCAAACACAACTCCGAAACGCAAGCTGGTAGAATTTGATTCGTTTACAACTTCACTTAATTTAGGTGATGTAGTAACGGTTGATTCTTTCGCAGAAGGCGATTTTGTTGATGTTGTAGGTACCTCAAAAGGTAAAGGTTTTCAAGGTGTTGTAAAACGCCACGGATTTGCCGGTGTTGGTATGCAGACTCACGGTCAGCATAACCGTTTACGTGCCCCAGGTTCATTGGGAGCATCGTCATTCCCTTCACGTGTATTCAAAGGAATGCGCATGGCTGGAAGAACAGGTGGAGACAGGGTAAAAGTTCAGAACTTACAAGTTTTGAAAGTTTATGCTGAGCAAAACTTATTAGTAGTTAGTGGTTCCATTCCAGGAGCTAAAGGTTCTTACGTAATCTTAGACAAGTAATCAGATGGAAGTTAAAGTATTAAACATTTCAGGTAAAGAAACAGGTGCCAAGGTGCAACTTCCTGAATCGGTATTTGGTATCGAGCCTAACGACCACGCGATTTATTTAGATGTAAAACAGTATTTGGCTAACCAACGTCAAGGTACTCACAAATCTAAACAACGTAATGAGATTGCTGGTTCAACTCGTAAACTATACAAACAAAAAGGTACAGGTGGTGCCCGTGCTGGTAGCATTAAATCTCCGTTATTTAACGGTGGTGGTCGTGTTTTCGGTCCTCAGCCACGTGATTATAGCTTTAAATTGAACAAGAAATTAAAATCATTAGCACGTAAATCTGCTTTAGCTTATAAAGCAAAAGATAACAACGTGGTAGTTTTAGAAGATTTCAACTTCGATACAGCTAAAACTAAAAACTATACAAGTTTATTGGCTGCGTTAAACGTAGGTACTCAAAAAACTTTATTGGTTTTACCTGCGCAAAATAATAATATCTATTTATCAAGCAGAAACATTCAGAAAACTAAAGTAATCTCGGCAGCAGATTTAAATACTTATGATGTATTAAACGCTGGTGTACTTGTGTTAACTGCTGATTCTGTTAAAACTTTGGAGGAGGCGTTTGCCAAATAATATGGAAATTTTAAAAAAACCAATATTAACCGAAAAAGCTTCAGCTTTAACTGAGAAATCTAACCGTTTCACATTTAGCGTTAACCACAAGGCTAACAAAATCCAGATTAAACAAGCAATTGAGAAATTGTACGGTGTAACCATCGTTGCAGTTAACACAATGGTTGTTGATGGAAAAGCTAAATCTCGTTACACTAAAGCAGGTTTTGTATCTGGCCGTAGCCCGAAATACAAAAAAGCAATCGTAACGTTAAAAGACGGCGAAACAATAGATTATTACGCAACCCTTTAATTTAATAATTCATTATAACTATGGGCTTAAGAAAATTTAAACCAGTTACTCCAGGTACCCGCTTCAGAGTTGGTGCTAGTTTTACGGAGATTACAGCAACCAAGCCCGAAAAATCATTGGTTGTATCATCAAAAAAGTCTGGTGGACGTAACAACACAGGAAAAATGACTATGCGCTACATGGGCGGTGGTCACAAAAAATCATATCGTTTAATCGACTTCAAACGCGATAAATTCGATATTCCTGCAACAGTAGCTACTGTTGAATACGATCCAAACCGTACTGCCCGCATCGCATTATTACACTATGCAGATGGCGAGAAGCGTTATATCATCGCTCCTGAAGGATTGCAAGTTGGTTCGGTATTATTATCGGGCGACAAAGCAGCACCAGAAGTAGGTAACACTTTAAAATTATCGAACATTCCATTAGGTTCTATCGTACACAACGTAGAGATCCATCCTGGAAAAGGAGCACAATTAGCTCGTAGTGCAGGTGCTTACGCACAATTAGCTGCCCGCGATGGTAAATATGCTACTTTAAAAATGCCTTCAGGCGAAACCCGTTTAATCTTGACTACTTGTCTTGCTACTATCGGTGCTGTATCTAACTCAGATCATGCAAACGAAGTATTAGGTAAAGCTGGTCGTAAACGTTGGTTGGGCCGTCGTCCGAGAACTAGACCGGTAGCGATGAACCCTGTCGATCACCCAATGGGTGGTGGTGAAGGTAGATCATCAGGTGGTCACCCACGTTCAAGAAATGGTGTTTTAGCTAAAGGCTTCAAAACCAGAGAACTTAAAAAATATTCTAATCGTTACATCATAGAGAGAAGGAAGAAATAATGGCTCGTTCGATAAAAAAAGGACCTTATATTGACCATAACGTAGAGAAAAAAGTAAACTCTATGAATGATTCAGGCAAAAAGTCTGTAATCAAAACTTGGTCTCGCAGATCAATGATATCACCAGATTTCGTGAATCATACATTTGCTGTACACAACGGAAATAAATTTATCCCTGTGTACGTAACAGAAAACATGGTTGGTCACAAGTTGGGAGAATTTGCTCCAACCAGAACATTCAGAGGACACGCTGAAAAGAAAAAATAATTAGACAATGGAAGCAATAGCAAAATTAAACAATTGTCCAACCTCACCGCGTAAGATGCGTTTGGTTGTAGATCTTATCAGAGGTGAACGTGTAGAAAAAGCATTAAGCATTTTAAAGTTTACCAATAAAGAAGCAGCAATAAGAGTTGAGAAATTATTATTATCTGCTATCAAAAACTGGGAATCTAAAAATGAAGGTGCTCGCCCTGAAGAAAACCAACTTTTTGTAAAAACAGTTATGGTTGATGGTGGCCGTCAGTTGAAACGCTTACGTCCAGCTCCTCAAGGCCGTGGATATAGAATTCGTAAACGTTCTAACCACGTAACGCTGATTGTAGATAGTAAAAGTACAGAAACAACTCAAAACTAATTTTAGGAAATGGGACAAAAAGCAAATCCAATAGGTAACAGGTTAGGTATCATCAAAGGATGGGATTCTAACTGGTTCGGTGGCAACAACTACTCCGATAAATTAGTTGAAGATGAGAAAATAAGAAAATACCTTTCTGCCCGTATCGCTAAAGGCGGTGTTGCAAAAGTAGTAATCGAGCGTACGTTAAAACGTATCACGGTAACTRTCCACACAGCTCGTCCAGGTATCGTAATCGGTAAAGCAGGTGCTGAGGTTGATAAAATTAAAGAAGAGTTAAAGAAATTAACTAAAAAGGAAATTCAAATTAACATCTTCGAAATTAAACGCCCAGAGCTTGATGCACAATTAGTTGCAGAAGGTGTTGCAAAACAATTAGAAGCAAGGATCTCATTCCGTAGAGCAATGAAATCTTCTATCGCATCAACCATGCGTATGGGTGCTGAAGGTATCAAAATCATGACTTCTGGTCGTTTAGGTGGTGCTGAGATGGCACGTACTGAGCAGTACAAAGAAGGAAGAGTGCCTTTGCATACATTCCGTGCTGATATCGACTACGCTTTAGCTGAAGCCTTAACTACTTATGGTAAAATAGGTGTTAAAGTTTGGATCTGTAAAGGTGAGGTTTATGGAAAACGTGATTTGTCTCCAAACATTGGTGCAACAAACAACGGTCCAAAAGGCGCATCAGATAAACCAGCTTTTGGTGGAAGAGATAACCGTGGTGGTGGAAGAGATAACCGTGGCGGTGGTAACGACAGACGTGGTGGAAACCAAGGCGGTGGTCGTGGTCCAGGCCAAGGTGGTGCAAACAGAGGTGGTGGCGCAGGCGCTAACAGAGGTCCTCGTAAATAATTGATTTATTAACATCGTTTAACGATTAGAACAAAATAAAATGTTACAGCCAAAAAGAACGAAGTTCAGGAAGATGCAAAAAGGCAGAATGAAGGGTTTAGCTTCTCGTGGAGCTGAGTTAGCATTCGGATCTTTCGGTATCAAATCTCTAGAAGCTACTTGGATCACAAGTCGTCAGATAGAGGCTGCCCGTATTGCCGTAACTCGTTTCATGAAACGTGAAGGCCAAGTATGGATCAGGATCTTCCCGGACAAACCGGTAACTAAAAAACCTGCTGAGGTACGTATGGGTAAAGGTAAAGGTGCTCCTGAGTATTGGGTAGCAGTTGTAAGACCAGGACGTGTAATTTTCGAAGCTGAAGGTGTGCCTTTAGAAGTTGCTAAAGAAGCATTGCGTTTAGCAGCTCAGAAATTACCGATCCAAACCAAATTCGTAGTACGTAGAGATTACGTAGAAGCATAGTAAAGTGTTGAGGTGAATGTTGTAAATACTTGTTTATTATAACCGCTACACTCAACGTAAAAGAAAAAGAAAAATGAAAAATTCAGAAATCACAGGGCTTTCAAAAGAAGAATTAGTAGCTAAGATTGCGGAAGAAAAAGAGAACTTATCAAAATTGAAGTTCGCTCACACTATTTCAGCTATCGAAAATCCTTCACGCATTGCAAAAGTAAGGAAAGACATAGCCCGTTTAAACACTGAGTTGACTAAAGTGAAAAACACTGAGTCAGCTACTGAAACTAAATAATTTGAGAGTCGACATGGAAAGACAATTAAGAAAAACAAGAACCGGGTTAGTGGTAAGCAACAAGATGGATAAATCTGTTGTAGTGAGCGTGGAACGTAAAGTAAAACACCCGATTTATGGTAAGTTCGTAAAGAAAACTACCAAATTTATGGCTCACGACGAGAAAAACGAATGCGGTATCGGTGATACAGTATTAATTATGGAAACTCGTCCTTTGAGTAAAAACAAGAACTGGAGATTGGTACAAATTTTAGAAAGAGCTAAATAAGATGGTACAACAGGAATCGAGATTAAACGTTGCTGATAACAGCGGCGCAAAAGAAGTATTAGTAATTCGCGTGCTAGGTGGAACCGGCAAACGTTATGCTTCAATTGGTGATAAAGTAGTTGTTACCGTAAAAAGCGCGTTACCTTCTGGTAACATTAAAAAAGGTACAGTTTCTAAAGCAGTTGTTGTAAGAACTAAAAAAGAAATCCGTCGTAAAGATGGTTCTTATATCCGTTTTGACGATAATGCTGCTGTATTATTGAACGCACAGGATGAGCCAAGAGGTACACGTATCTTTGGCCCGGTTGCGAGAGAACTACGTGAAAAACAATTCATGAAAATTGTATCATTAGCACCGGAGGTATTATAAAATGGGAAACAAAGTAAATACACCATCAAAACTTAAAATCCGCACAGGAGATTTAGTTAAAGTCATTGCTGGCGATTCAAAAGGTCAACAAGGAAAAGTACTTTCAGTACTTATAGATAAAAACAGAGCCATTGTGGAAGGCATTAACTTAGTATCTAAACATACTAAACCAAATGCTGCTAATCCAAACGGTGGTATTATTAAAAAAGAAGCTGCTCTTCACATTTCTAACTTGATGTTGGTTGATCCAAAATCTGGTAAAGCTACCCGCGTAGGTCGTAAACTTAACGCAGATGGTAAATTAGTTAGAGTTGCTAAAATTTCAGGAGAGGAGATTAAATAATGGCTACACCTAGATTAAAAAGCAAATACAAAGAAGAAGTTGTAAATGCACTAAAAGAAAAATTTCAGTACAAAACTGTAATGCAGGTTCCTAAATTGGAAAAAATCTGTATCAATCAGGGTGTTGGTCGTTTTTCTGTTACTGATAAGAAAATTATGGATACCACTATCGTTGAGTTGACTACCATTACTGGTCAACAAGCGGTTCCGGCTAATTCAAAGAAAGATATCTCTAACTTTAAATTACGTAAAGGTATGCCAGTAGGTGTACGTGTTACATTACGCGATAACAACATGTACGAGTTCTTAGATCGTTTGATCTCTGTAGCTTTGCCTCGTATCCGCGATTTCAAAGGTATTAATGATAAAGGATTTGATGGAAAAGGTAACTATACATTAGGTGTTACTGAGCAAATCATCTTCCCTGAGATTAATATCGATAAAATCAATAAAATTTTAGGTATGGATATAACTTTCGTAACTTCGGCAAAATCTGACGTTGAGGCTCTTGAGTTATTGAAACAATTCGGATTACCATTTAAAAATCAAAAAACAGCAGAATAATGGCAAAAGAAGGTGTAAAAGCACGCGAAGTTAAGCGCCAAAAATTGGTAGCTAGATACGCTGAAAAACGTGCAGTATTAAAAGCTGCAGGAGATTTCGAGGGTTTAGATAAATTACCTAAAAACTCATCTCCAGTACGTTTACACAACCGTTGTAAATTAACTGGTCGTCCTCGTGGATATATGCGTACCTTTGGTATTTCAAGGGTAACATTCCGCCAGATGGCACTAGACGGTAAAATACCAGGTGTTAAAAAAGCATCTTGGTAATATAGCTTAAAGCTGAAAGCTCAAAGTCTAAAGCGATACATGTCGCTTTAGTCTTTGTGC
>NZ_JBFTQI010000285.1:0-6771 GCF_056398925.1 Pedobacter sp. 01T416_2 | reverse complement strand
CATTATAGCCAGTTTGCTTGGTAATTACCTTAAAAAGCTGTTCCAGGGAAACATTTTTCTGCTTTATGGTTATTTTCTGTGCAAAACCTGTTGCACTTACCTGCATAATAGTCACTATTAATAAAACGCTCGTCAGTTTCATAGTCAACAGGATTTTTGGCAATAGCCGATTAGGCCAACATACATTATTGGTGTAATTTTTATACATTTGGATTTCTGTTTAGATTAAAAAAGGAATTCAACACTCATTTTCGGTTTAATCAGACATGCTAATCTGGGGCGCTTGCTACGCTCCAGATTTTTTTATATGATTACCGTTTTAGTTTCCGCTAAGGCACATTTCTGGGTTTTCTCATGGTTGGTTAGTTTGAGTTTATATTTGGTTAGTTAACAAGGCTCCTTATAGATAGCGCCTTGAGTTTATTTTTTATTACCGACAATTACCGTTCGGCCCTTAATTGTAAATTGTAGCCCCCCTGTTTTTTCGAATAAAGCCAAAACTTCTGAAACTTTATCGAACTTGGATATGCTTCCTCCTACAGGCAAGCGTTCAAGATTCTGGTCCTGATACTCTACCTCTACATCATACCACCTGGCTATTTTATTCAGGGCGGTCATCAACAGTTCATTTTCAAAAACAAAGCGGCCGTTTTTCCAGGCTACACTACTCTCGGTATCAACCGCATTAACTGTTAAAGTGCCTGTTTTGGCTGACACCCCCTCTTCGCCCGGTTTGAGTAAAACCCTGTGGTTGATCTTTACAGAACCTTCCAGCAAGGTCGTTTTTGTAACCTCTTCATCAGAATAGCTGTTGAGGTTAAAGTGTGTACCCAGTACCTCCACCTCTTGTCGATCCGTTTTCACGATAAAAGGGTGAATTTTATCCTTTGCCACCTCAAAATAAGCTTCTCCACTTAGTTCCACCATGCGTTCACCTGTCCCGCTAAAAGAACTGGGATATTTTAATGATGTAGCCGCATTTAGCCAAACCCTGGTGCCATCAGGTAAACTTACCTGATACTGTTCTCCTTTCGCAGTCGAAAGAGAATTCATTTGATGGCTATCCTGTCCATTTTGAGCTTTTACTTCATAAACCAGCATCCCATCTGCCGCTTTGGTAATTACAACTCCTGCTTCTTTGGCAAGCTCCCCGTTTGCTGCTGCCGACAAAACAATTTTTTTCCCGTTTGCCAGTGTTAAGGTAGCTTTATTGCTCCCAGGTTTAATTTCACTTCGTTTAGCTAAAGCTGAGGGTACCGATAAGGGTTTGGGATTTCTTAAGTGATATACTCCAATTGTAGTGATCAGCAGTATAATCGATGCAGCAGCAATGTATATCCAAAGTGGTCTGATCTTTTTATTTGTATTATTTCCAGGTCTTTCAACAAATTTCAACCGCTGTTTTGCCGAAATCAAAGCCAAGTCCACATCTACAGAATTATAGATCCGGCCTTGATTTTCCAGACTGGCCTCATCAAAAATACTTTCAAATATCTCCTTATGCTCTTGCGAGGCATTGATCCATTGCTCCAATTCCTCCAGCTCACCATCGTTGAGTTCATTAAAAAGATACCCACAGATTAGCGCTGCTATGCGGCTACTGAAATTTACATTTGGAAGTCCCATCGTTAATATATTTGGCTCAATTATCTCTATAACCGGATGCCTATTGAATTTGTCCAAAAGATTTTAATTTTTTTTTAGGAAGCCTGTCAAATGCATATTTCATATCACTTTTCAGATGTTTTTTTGGGTAAAAAACACGAGAGCAACCTTTGAGGAGGGCTTGTTATCCGCCAGGCCCGGCACGCTGGGTAGATTTACATATTATGAATATGGATTTGCTTTTTAGAATATTTGCCTGGCATGCTTAAAAGGAGCTTAATGCCGGACTCCTGTAAATAGAATAACCGCAATAAGCAGGTATTCGCTATTGGGCAATTTTTGCCTTAATAAATTAAGCCCCCTCATCTTTTGGCTGTTTACTGTACTGATGGTAATCCCTAGTTCTTCCGAAATTTCTTTTGGTTTTTTATCCTCCCTAAAGGTCATATAAATAACTTTACGGCATTGTTCTGGTAAAGTATCTACACATGCAAAAATCCGGCTGATCACCTCAGCATGAATGATATCCTTCAGGGCAGTTTGGTCTTCGATGAGCTCATTCGAACCTATTGAAGATTCATATTTGGCCTTTACCTTCTCTTTTTCTAATTGCTTGAAACATGCATTACGGACACAGGTATAAAGAAATGCTTTAATTTTGAAAATACTATCAAAATCGGCCCTGCGATTCCATGCCGTAACAAGGCTTTCCTGTGCAAAATCTTGTCCCATACCCGGCTGAGACAGGACGCGGCTGGCATAAACACACAATAAAGGATAATAGCAGGTAAAAATCTGATCAAAGGCTTGCTCACTCCCGTTCTGAAACTCATGTAATAGCACGGGATTGTCCTCAATATCCTTAGATTTGATTGATTTCCGTTTATTTGCAATATACCTCATAATTTGTATGCACATATATACATATTATCTCGATATGATCAAACTATTTTTAATAAATAACCTGCTGTTTATCATTTGCGGCAGATAAGACTTGTCTAAATACGAATTTCAGTCTGAACTTTCTCAATTAGTTTGTAATAGCAAACCACCGTCTATTCCTTATGCCAGTGCGTAAACTGCTTCCAAAAAAATTGTTCATAAATACTGYTCAGCAGCAAAATGAAATGAGCCTATTTTATACATTTCCAGGGCAACCTTATTTTCTAAACGTCTGTTTGTTTATATCCAGCTCCTTTATTTTATCGTAATATTTTTCCGATTCAATCTCATTCCCTAAGCCACTATAACCCAATGCCATTACATAATAGCAATGTACCTTGTTGCGATCATTTAGATCATCGTCCCAAATGGCCAAATCTGGAAGAGAAACAGCAAAATAGTCGATTTTAGATTCTTCAAAAAGATATTTTTCGCCGTGCGCAATAAGTCTGTTAAAACGGCTGCGGGCTTTTTCTTCATTGCCCAGTTCACGCCAGGCAAGTCCCTGATAGAAAATTTTATCAGGCTGTTGATCATTATAGAAAAAGGCCTGAGTGGGTTCCGAAGCCCCCAATGTAGCCTTTACGAAATGTATTTGGGCATTCTCTTGGTCACCAAGGCCTTTATAGGCCAAGCCTTTATAATAATCTATTTCATTCTCTTGGGCATTGGTTAATTTTCCTTCTCCCAGGTTATGTGGATATACATCTGTTTCTTTCAATAACCCTATCGCTTCATTAAAACGTTTTTCATTAATAGCCTTTTTTGCCAGTTCAACCCTGCAAAAAATGTACTGACCTGTAACTTTTCCTTCCCCACCTTCCCAGGGGTGGAATTTTCGCTGAGCAATCAGGTATTTAGCAATTTCATATTCGCCGACCTGGTTATGTAAAGTAATACGCTCAATGCACAGATCATCCCGTTCTTCAACCAAATCCAGATGTCTGATCAGCATCTCTAAACGTTTGGCGGGCGCAACAGCCATTTTTTTGTACAACTGATCCAATTCCATAAATATTCTGGAATCCGTTTTATCCAGTTCAAATGCTTTTTCAAGTAATTCCTTAGCCAAAACCTTATCCCCTCGTTTGTTAAAATATGCCAGTGCTAAATTTCTCAACAGGGTCGGAAACTGGTCATCGGTACTTCTAGAAATCTCCCAACATTCGATTGCTTCTTCATATTGGCGGAAAGCGTACCAAAAATTACCTAGATAATACGACGCCCTGCCGTCACGTGGATTCAGTGAAATGGCATCTTTAAGAATACTTACTTCCTCAATTCTGTTGGGGAAACATTTTTCCGGGGACAATTGAGCCGCTTTTTCATAACATTCAATCGCTTTTGATCGATTTCCACCCATAGACGCAAAATAGCCTAAAGTATAGCAGACCATCGGATAATTCTCTCTTCCGGCGTTGAGGCAGCCCTGCAATAATTCGCTTGCCTCTTGATATAATCCTGCTCCGGCAAAATCGAGTGCATATTCGATGTAACCGTGGGACCATCCACGCATGATGGTTTTCATTTCATCAAGGATGGCTTTGTCATTGGTCAATAAATATTTCTCAAAACGGCATCCCATATTAAAGCTGTCAATTTTAAGGGAATCCTCAATCCAGGCCAATGCTTCTGTGTCTCTTTCTAATTTTCTCAAAACAGAAGCCTTCAACTGACGGGCTTTATGATTGTGCCAGTTACGGATAAGGCAAGATTCGATCCGTTCCAAAGCTTCGCCCCATTCGCCCCTTATACTGTCTATTTGCGCCAGAAGGTAAAAAGAAGCATCCTGCCATGCCGCATTCCATGTTGCCTTAAAAAGTGTCGTATAAGCCTCCTCATTCTTGTTCTGCATCTTCAAACAAAGTCCCAGATTATAGTAGGGTTCCCCATCGTAGGGATTGGGATTGCGTTCGGTCAATGTTTCTAGTGCAGTTCTGAAATAGCCTTCCGCTTTTTCAAACTGTCCTCTTCTCATCATCAGTACACCAACAGCATTATTGCACCGCACATCTTTCGGCGCTCTTTTTAAGGCTTCAAAATAATAATCCAATGGGTTATAAGTGGCATGACGGTATTGTTCCAAATGCAGTCCGGTGAGAAACAACTGCTCAATTGATGTAATATCCGCAGGATCCAAAGCTGCTTTTGCAGGATCCGGAATGGGTTTTATTTCGRCTTTTTCTTCCTGATATTGTACTAAAACAGCCCCTTTAGCCGAATAAACGGTAAAAATTAATTCTTCGGATCTTGATTTTTCAACAGAAATACTTTTTTTGTATGGATTTGATGGAGAACAGGAAATAACTTCTTCATATAGAATCCCGTTTTTGTCTTTTAATTCCACTTTTAAATCTTCAAAAAGACTTGTCGTATAGAGAATCAGAACAGCCTTATCCCCCTCCAATTCAACATTGATAATGGCATCTTTGGTGGCATTCTTTACATAACCCACTTCAGAATAGGGCATAAAATACTGCGTCCATGATTTTTCTTCATAAGCTTGCAACCAGGAGAAATCGGGTTGATTATCCGTAAAAACTCCGGTCATCAATTCAATGTACGGACCGTCCACATCAGTCAGGTTCCTGTCCCAGGCTCGTCCAAAATCGCCGTGCCCCCATGTCCACTGTTTTTTCCCGGGGGAAACATGGTGGTTTGCAACATGCAATAAACCAGCCTGAACGCCATCTTCATAACCTCCGACAAAATTGTATTTAGACTGCACCGCCATATAAGATGTTGGGACCGGAATGTTTTTGTATTTTGAAATATCGACACCCGCCGAATAATCCTGCTTATAATACTCACCGGTTGCGATCGGAAATTTGGAGACATCTCTCTTTCCGTGGTCAAAAACGGCATGCACATCCGGTGGAAAAACCGATTTGTAACCATCATTTACAACTACCGCAGGATTCGCCCACCATAGGAAGGTTTGCGGGAGAGCGGTTCTGTTGTAAACTTTCACTTTGATTTCAAGAAAAGCCTTGTCAGGATGCAACGTAAACCCCTGCATTCCCTTTGTTCTGAACATTCTTTCTACTTCGTTGCACCAAACTGTTTTGCTCCCATCGTTGTTTTCTTCGATAAGAAAATCCACAGGGAGAAAAGTACTTGGCCGGTGGTGCTGAGGCCAATTAAACTCTATCCCACCTGAAATCCAAGGCCCCGTAAGTCCTACAAGTGCTGGTTTGACCACCTGGTTGTAATACACAAAATGGCGTTGTTTCACCTTGTCGTATGCCATATGAACCCTTCCTCCAAGCTCTGGCAAAATCATTATTTTAATGTATTTATTCTCTAAAAATACAGTATGGTATGATTTGTCTATTTTTTCATCCGAAATCTTCTCTACAACCGGATAAGGATATACCGCGCCCGAACTTCCTTGATAAATGCGTTTCTCCAGAAAAATAGGGTTTTTCTCTTCTTCACCTATTTGGTAAGTTGGCAATAATATATCTTCTTCCCAAACACGTACTACTCCATTTTCACTAACAGTAGATTGTATCAGGTAAGCGGTAATTTTTTCGTCTTGAAAAGTTTCAGCGGTATTCAATTCTGTCGAGTTAGAATTTATCATCTTCAATACTATTATTTGTTAATTCGTTTCAATTTTTTCTGAGATTCCTTTGGTTTCAACCATTCTTCTGTCGAAAATATAGCGGTACCCAACTGATCAAAATCCCAATAGCGTATTTTTCTAAAAAAAAGTCTGATCTCATCTGCCTGTCGCATTTTATCGGTAAGATTATGATCTTTTTGGCCTAACCTTTTATAGATGTATTTTTTCTGGGATTGCGATTATCAATGTGGCATAAAATTATTCTCCAGTTGTTCAAGGGTCTTTCCCTTGGTCTCCCTTACCTTAAGTTTTACAAACAGCCAACCAGCAAAACAGATGGCAGAATAAAAGTAAAACGGGCCATAAGTACCGATGAGTTTTGCCAGTATAGGAAAAGTAAAGACCAGTATAAAATAGGCCGTCCAGAGGCYTACTATCGATATCGAAGAAGCAATTCCCCTAATATTGTTGGGGAATATTTCGGATATAAGCACCCAGGTAACCGGAGCAAGGGATGTTGCATAAAGTGCGATGGCCAAAAGCACAAATATAGATATGAGATTGGGATCGGCTTTGATATTGAGAAAATAAGCAATGGCCAGATAAGCAAAAGCAAGTCCCATAGAACCAATAAGCATCAGCGGCCTTCTTCCTAA
>NZ_JBFTQI010000284.1:0-6782 GCF_056398925.1 Pedobacter sp. 01T416_2 | reverse complement strand
AAACAGGATACAGCCGCTCTAAATTTGCTGCATCCATTAATTATTCTAGGTAGTTAATCTGGAATAATCTGGATCGATCTAATATTCTTATACTTGGTTGAAACAAATTAACTATAAAAAAAGCGGTCGTAGTGAGGGGTAATACGGTAATAAGTAGGGGTTAAATTGTTATTTTTAGGCCATTTCCAGTGATTTTAAGACTTTCAAGAAAAATTAAACGTTTAATTGACGTTTAATTTAAAACACATATTCAAATCACTTTCCCTGTTATGGTAAAAATTGGCTTGTACGATCTGCTTTAGATCTGTCTTTTGAAGTGCTTATTTTGATAAGGTGCAGCAATAAACGTTCTATACCGAAGATTATGGCTGAATAGCCATTTAGGCTGTATCCTTGTAAGAAAGGTTCCGGTTAGATGTGCATACTGATTTGCATATAAACAAAAAACTCTCCGAACCTTTCTTTGCAGAAAGATAAGGAGAGTAGTTAATCATTAAATTCAAATAGGTTAATAGCCAGGGTTTTGAAGCATTGAAGGCATCTTCGAAACTTCCGACTGTGGAATTGGCATTAAATAATGTTGTGGATTAAATACGTGCTGACGGATGGTATTCACCACCTGATAGGTATACACATTACCTGTTTTAGTAATATTGATTGCTTTATTAAAACCATTGTTTACATCAACAGCAATTTTCCATCTTCTAATATCATTCCAACGGTGATCTTCATTCATCAGTTCGATGCGGCGTTCGTTCTGAATAACTGCTCGCATTTCATCAACAGACATATTGGCCTTTAAACCATATAAATTATCAGCACCAGCTGTTATACCTGCTCTTTTACGAATGGCTACTAGTTTGGGATATGCCAGTGCTGTTTGTCCGGTTTCGTTAATGGCTTCCGCATAGTTTAATAAAATCTCTGCATAGCGGATTAACGGCCAGCCCCTTTCTGTATTGAAAGAACTGTTGCTTGATATATTTTCGTCGCACATTTTGCGGGCATAATAACCCGTTGTTGTTGGTCCTGTCCCGTTTGAAGTATACCCATCAGTTGCAGCACCGTTATAGGTATTTACCACAATTTTAGTACTGGTTGTGGTACTGTAATACAGCGATTGATTGTAGATAATGGAATAACCAAATCTTGGATCGCGGTTTGTGTACGGGTTTGCTGCATCATAGCCAGAAGTAGGGTCGGTAATTGCTTTTCCATTTTTCATTGGGAAAGCTGTTGCCAGTTGCTGTGTTGGTGTAGAATTTTTTGCACCTCCCCTTGATGGTGGATTATAATAACCTTCAAAATCACGGTTAGACGGTCGGTTAAAGCTGAAAATATACTCAGAATTAACCCGTTTTAAAAACACATTGTAAAAACCATAGCCCGGAGCAGTTACATTATCTTCGAACAAGCTGTAGGTACCTGTATTAATTAATGTTTCAGCAGCGTCGGCTGCTTTTTGCCAACGTGCCACACTATAACTGGGGTAACTTACAATTGGCTTTACAGCTGCCGATGCCTGGGTTATGGCGCCACCATTAAACAAAGGACTGGCGGCATACAATAAAACCCTCGATTTTAGTGCTAAACAAGCTCCTTTAGTTGCCCGGCCATAATCCTGTTCTGCATAATCAGTGGTAATGGGTAAAATATTTGCTGCAGCATCAAGCTCAGCCGTGATGTAATTAACGGATTCGTCAAATGATGACCGGGGAAGATCGATCACATCGGTAATGCCGTAAACATTATCACCTTCAAGCGGAATTCCACCAAAATTGATCAGCAGCAAGTGATAGTACCATGCCCGCAAAAATTTCAATTCGCCGGTAATACGTTTCTTCTTCGCTTCTGAAAGTGGAATAACGGGCAATTTAGATAACATCAGATTTACCCTACGGATATTGGCATACGGGGTTGTCCAAAAATCAGGCAAACTACCCCCACTCCAAAAGTTGGTTGGCGAAAGTGTCCCATTGTACATGATCACTGCATTCTGTGTTGGTCCTGAATAGGCATATTCCGCATCATCGGTAGCCATTTCGGTATTTCCGTGGCTGCTAAAACGCCCTTTTGCAAAACTATAAGACGAACTGCTATAAATCTGGGTAAGAAAACGGATAGATTTTAAACTATCTGAAAACACTGAAGCTTCAGTTTCTCCAGTATCCGCTTTACTATCTAAGAAATCGCTATTTTTTTTACATGCTGCTATTGAAGCACATAAACATATCATTAATATTATTTTTTTCATGTCAATCAATTATCAAAACGTAACACTTAAACCTAAATTGATCATTTTTTGTGGTGGATATTTAATTCTGTCCTGCCCTGAATTCGATTCTGGATCGAATTGATAACGTTTATCCAAGCTCGACCAGGTGAGGAGATTATATCCATTGATGTAGGTACGAATGCTTTGTACTTTTAATCTTTCGGTCAGCTTTTGAGGAAAATTATAACTGAACTCTGCATTTTTTAAGCGGAGATAATTCCCTGATATCATCCAGAATGTAGATGGATAAGCAGAAGGACTGCTTAAACCAGGACTTAAAGAAAGTAATGGATATTGTGCTGCATCTCCCAGTGCTGGTGTCCATGAGTTTTGGTGGATCGAAGTTAAATTTGAGGAAAATGCCTGAATGGCTTCTGCCACCCCACGAACATTAAAGTTGGTTGCGGCCTGAAACAATAAACTTAAACCGAAGTTTTTATAATTGGTTCGAAGTTCCAAACCGTAGTTTGTGTTTGGTAAATTCGGATCTCCATTTATAGACATATCATAACCATCAATTTTACCATCACCATTTAAATCGGCATATTTTAAATCGCCAATTCTTGGTGCAGTTTGAGGAACCGGACTTGAAGCAATTTCAGCTGCCGAAGTATAAAAACCAATCCACTGATAGGTTAAGATCTGGCCGATACTGTTACCTGTAAATGCCTGATAAGGGTAGGCTGGCAGAGGTTCATCACGATAAAGGATTTTATTTTTGGCCAGTGAATAATTTGCCCTCACAGAGAAATCAACATTGCCAATTTTATCCCTGTAGCTCATTTCGATCTCACCACCCTGATTTTGTACTTTACCCAAATTTACCGGTGGCAGGCCCACACCAAAAATTGATGAAACTGTACCTCTTGAAGTTAAAATATCGCTTCTTACATTGTGGAACAAATCGATTGAACCTGTGATCTTGCTTCCGAAGAGACCAAATTCCATCGCTACGTCTGTTTTCTTTTCCTTTTCCCAGGTTACATCATCATTACCCAATGTACCTTCTGAAATTCCGGTTTGTGTATTGTCTGAATAACCAAAAGATGCATTACCTCCATTGCTGTAATTTTGTTGGTAGTAATAGTTAAAACCATCGCCGATGCGGTCGTTACCTACAATACCGTAGGAGCCTCTAAACTTTAAAAAATCGATGAACTTTACGTTATCCTTCCAGAATTTCTCGTTCGATACCACCCATCCGGCAGATGCCGCCGGAAAAAAACCATACTTTTTCTTGCTCAYGAAACGATCTGAACCATTGTAAGCCGCATTAAACTGAAATAAATATTTATCATCATAATCATAACCTACACGACCGGTATAACCTTTAAAGTTGTTTGGCACAAAATTGTAAACCGCATTATCATTGTATTTGATTACCGTATTGATATTGGTTAATGCTGTTCCATAAACGTGGTGGCTGTTAAAACTTCTATCGTAATTTAATATGGCCTGGGTAGTTAAATTCCTGATTGTACTGCCCGCCCCATAGCCGATAAAATATCTTCTTACACGATAAATATTCGGATCTCTGGGTTCGTAGGTATTGTTATCTGAATTGTAGATAAAAGATGGAAACTGATCTCTCGTCATACTTCTGGTATAATCGTAGGTACTTGCGTAAGAAAGCACCCCTTTTACCGATAATCCTTTGGTAATAAAATCTAATTTCTGGTTTACATTGGCCACTAAATTCATGTTATTACCGTATTTGCGGTTATAACCATAATGCGTAATCCTTCCTACAATATTATTTTGATTGTAGTTCGGATTCTCGTCTCTTTGCCACTTGCTATAGCCAAAACTTCCATCGGGATTGTAAACCGGATAATTGAATGGAGCTAGCGAAGCGAAACTTACATAATCGTAAAAGATATCGTTATAACCAAAAGCACTACCTATGTTATTGGTATTGGTTACGCCCAAATTACCATACAAATCGATTCTGATATCCATTGTATTGGTGGCCTTAATATCCAGATTTGAACGGTAATTGTACCGGTTATAGTAGAAATTGGAGTTTACACCTTGCTCTTCGCCGTAATTCCGCAACATACCATCCTGATATAGGAAACCCGCTGAAACAAAATACTTTACTTTTTCTGTACCGCCCGAGATATCAAAATTACCTTTTACCTGGCTACTGAAATCTTTGAACAAAATCTTTTTCCAGTCGTTGTTAGGATGTCCGTATGGATCAGAACCATCCTGATATTTCTGTAAATCGGTTTCCGTAAATCTTGGCGCCAAACCATCATTTGCCCTGGCCTGGTTATATAACTTTGCCGATTCGTAAGCATCTAAAAACTTTGGCATAACCGTAGGCTGCATTACACTRTATTCACTTCTAAAGGTAATCTGTGGTGTACCCAGTTTACCTCTACGCGTAGTAACAACCACCACCCCGTTTGCTCCTTTGATACCATAAATCGCTGTGGTTGCAGCGTCTTTAAGGATACTGATGTTTTCTACTTCGTTGGCATCGATGGCTGCAAACTGCTCCGGGCTGTATTCAATATCATCTACAATGATTAAAGGTGTGGTAGAACCGCCATTGTACGAACTGATACCCCTGATAAAAAATGTTGCCCCATCTGATCCTGGCGCACCAGAACGTTGTTGAGAAAAGAAACCAGGCAACCTGCCAACCAAGGTGTTTTGTAAACTGGCAGACGGATTTTGACGGATATCAGCCCCGGTTATGGTACTCATGGACCCTGTTAAGGTTATTTTTTTCTGTTTACCGTAGCCGATAACCACAACCTGTTCTAAGCCCTGTACATCATCTTCTAACTGTACGTTAACGGTTTTTCTGTTGCCAACCACAACTTCTTTCGGAGTTGAGCCAACAAATGAAACCACTATGGTACCGCTTGTTCCCTTTAACCGGAGGGTATAATTCCCTTTCCCATCGGTAACTACCCCATTGGTTGCTAAGCCTTTCTCTTTCACAGAAGCGCCTACTATAGGTCCTGTAGCATCGCTAACAGTTCCCGATACGACCTGGTTTTGTGCCATAACCAAATTGGAGGTTAAAAGCACAAGCAAAACCAGTAAATATTGATATATATATTTCATGTTATGATCTTATATTGGATTTGTACTGATTTACCAACCTTCGTTTTGAAGTAATAGACTGTTTTTGGTTGTTTCTGCATAAGGTACCGGCATGTGGTAAAGTTTATTGGTAAAAACTGAAGTCACTACCGGAATATTCTCGTACGTGAAAGTGTTGTTGGCATTTTTGGTAATCTTAGTACCATTCAATGCTCCACTCAGTACGGTCGGTGCAATTTTCCACCTCCTGATATCCCAGAAACGGTGTTCTTCAAAAGCAAGTTCTACCCTTCTTTCATTCATAATCAGCGTTCTCATACTCTCCTGAGAGATCCCTACAGGAATGCCATAACGCGTGTTTGTGCCGGCTGTTATGCCTGCTCTGGTACGTAAAAGGATAATCTGCTTAACGGCATCTTCTGTTCTGCCTACCTCGTTTAATGCCTCTGCATAATTGAGTATAATTTCGGCATATCTGAAAATGATAAAATTATGCGATTGGTTGGTGTAAGTGCTATTGGTAGCAAAATTCCCCATAAACTTGCGCATGTAGTAACCTGTACGGGTTTGCACCGTTGTTCCTCCTGGTTTATCCAAACCACCCTCGTAGGTTTGCACCCCTCGGTTTAACCAGTTTACGCCGTTATAAAAAATGGTATAATCTAACCGAAGGTCTCTGTTGGTATAAGGCGCCGCCGGATTGTAGCCCGATGCCGCATCGCTAATCGGCAACCCGCTCCGCATGGTAAATGCATTCACCAAATCGGCCGTCGGACTTGTTCTACCATTACTCAATGCGGGTGCTCCATAACCGGATGGTGCATTGGTGGTTTCTATACCCGTATTTACCGCAGCCTGTTTGCTCAGTATAACTTCAGTATTTTTATTGGTTAAAAACACATTGTTAAATACAGGCTGGAGTTGATAATAATTTAAAGCATTAAGTTCTACCGCGGCATCAATTACTTTTTGCCAACGGGTAGCATCGGCTGTTGGATAACCTGTTAAGGCTTTTAATGTTCCATTTGATTCTACACCGCCACCATTATATAAAGGACTTGCCGCATATAAATAAGCCCTGCATTTTAACGCGATTGCTGCTCCTTTAGGAATTCTGCCCCAATCCGAAGTGGTATAATTTGCGCCTGTTTCTAATCTTAAGCTATCTTTAACTGCATCACATTCACTAATGATATAATTTATGCAATCAGCAAAACTGTTTCTTGGCAATTCGAGGTTATCTTCGAGGGTAAAAACCTTATTGCCGATTAACGGAACACCGCCATATCTTTTTAATAATTCGAAATATAACAATGCCCTAATGTACCTGGCCTCTGCTCTCCAATATTGTTTGGTAAGCGCAGCAACCGGCACCACATTAATATTGGCCAGAAAAATATTAGCCGCTCTAATGCCGTAGTAACTGTTACCCCAATAAGGATCGGGA
>NZ_JBFTQI010000283.1:0-6800 GCF_056398925.1 Pedobacter sp. 01T416_2 | reverse complement strand
GCCCATTACCGCGCCAGTTCCGTAACCTGCCAACACATAATCAGCAATCCATAACTGCACGCGTTCGCCACTTACAGGGTTAATTACATAGGTACCCGTAAAAGCACCAGACACCGTTTTGGTATCGGCCATACGGTCTAACTCTGATTTCTTTTTAGTTAAAGCGATGTAGTTTGCAATGTCCTCTTTTTGTTCAGGAGTAGTTAATTCTGCAACCCACTCATGCTCCGGAGCTAAAACCAGGTAAGAAACCCCAAAAATGGTATCTACACGGGTGGTAAAAACTTCTATATATTTTTCAGTTTTCAGTTTTGAGTTTTCAGTCTCTTCAACTGCCAACTGTGAATTGTCAACGGCAAACCTTACGGATGCTCCAACACTTTTACCGATCCAGTTACGTTGCATTTCTTTAATTGGTTCTGGCCAATCGATGGTATCCAAACCCTGCAAAAGTCTGTCAGAATAAGCTGTAATCCGCATGCTCCATTGCATCATTTTCTTTTGCTCAACAGGGAAACCGCCACGTTCCGAGAAGCCATCTTTAACCTCATCATTCGCCAAAACGGTTCCTAAAGCCGGGCACCAGTTTACAGTACTCTCGCGAAGATAAGTTAAACGGTATTTTAACAATTCAATCTGTTTTTCTTCATCGGTAAAGGTTGCCCAGTCGCTCGGCATAAATTCTTTAGTATCTTCATCACAAACTGCTTTAACATCAGCTGTACCAGAAGCATTAAATTTTTCGATCAACGTGGTAATATCTTCTGCCCTATCGTTTTCGATATTGTACCATGAATTGAACAACTGCATAAAAATCCACTGTGTCCATTTATAATAAGATGGCTCACTGGTGCGTACTTCTCTGCTCCAATCGAAAGAAAAACCAATTTGGTCTAACTGCCTGCGATAGGTTGCAATGTTTGCCTCGGTGGTAATGGCAGGGTGCTGTCCGGTTTGTATGGCGTACTGCTCTGCGGGTAATCCGAACGAATCGTATCCCATTGGATGCAATACATTGAAGCCTTTAAGGCGTTTATATCTTGAAAAAATATCTGATGCAATGTAACCCAGTGGGTGACCAACGTGCAGGCCTGCTCCTGATGGATAAGGAAACATATCTAACACATAATATTTTGGTTTTTCAGAATTGCTTTCGGCTTTAAACGTTTGATGATCTGCCCAAAATTTCTGCCACTTTTGCTCTATTTCTTTGAATTGGTAATCCATTGCAAGTTTTAAATTTTTAAAGGTGCGAAAATACGGAAATTAAGGGGCTTAAAAAAGCAGATTCATGATAATATTTTACCAGCAGAAATGCAGAATTAGAAGAAGTTAGGGGTAAAAACCTACACGTCTTTTGTGCACTTAGATATCATCTGATGCTTTATGCCAAAATAAATGTTTCGCTAAATATTTATCATAATAAACAATTTTAGCTCTATTACCCAACGAGATCGTCACCCTGTCCCGAAATTTCGGGATCAGGGCCTATCTTGCTTGGAAAGATGCTGAAATGAATTCAGCATGACGGCCCTAAGATTTAACACAAAAAAAAGCGCCATTGATGTTAAAAATCAATGGCGCAGCAAATAATCGGGGGATTAAGATCTTATCTTGATAAAAAATATACTTTAGTAACGTTTGTTTTATCAATTTTAGCAGTAAACTCTAATTTGTTTGCAGTAATACTGTTTACTTTACAATAATTCAATCCATCATTAATATCCATGCTGAACTGATCAGAATAAATGATTACATAAGTTCCGATTGTTCTGTTACCCGATAAACTCAGCTCTACCTGATCATCGTTATTTGATTTGTAGTCAACATAATCACTTGTTGTACCATAGGTAACAGTCCCATTAATCTTTTTTGGATCTTTCAATGTTTCTTCAGCAGTATAACCGGAAGTTACAATTTTATTTAACGTCCATCGGCCTAACATCTGGGCTTTTAAAGAAGTATCATCTTTTTTGCACGAAATAATTGTAGAGGCGATAAGTAAGAATAGGCTCAGAATAGTAATTTGTCTTTTCATAGTTAAATTTAGTTTTAAGATATCCATAATTAACGCCGTTTCAACAAATTTCGTACCGCGTTTTCACAAAAAGTAAATTTAATTAAAGAATTAATACTCAAACTAAAAGCAAAAGCTTTCCGTTAATATTCATTTAGCAATCATTAATTGGTGTTTATCAGGTATAATTTATATTTTCGCAGAAACAAAAATGAAATACATGGAAGAATTCGAAGTAAGTGATGCATCTAAGAAAACCAAAACCGTTTATATCTCCACTATAATCAGTATTGCTTTGGTTTTATTAATGCTGGGACTGCTTGGTTTGGTACTTGTACATGCCAAAAACCTGTCTAACTACGTTAAAGAAAACATCGTTTTAAACATTATTGTTGATGAAGGCGCAAAAGAAGCCGATGTTTTGGCCTTTCAGAAGGAATTAAATGCAAATCCTGCAGTAAAGCAAACTCAATATGTAAATAAAGAGCTTGCCGCAAGAAATTTAACGCAGGATTTAGGTGAGGATTTTGTTAACTTTTTAGGATACAACCCGCTAACATCTACCTTCGATGTGTATTTAAAAGCAGAATATGCGAACAATAAAAGCATCGATGCCTTAAAAGCAAGTATTTCTAAAAACCCTGTAGTTAAAGAAGTGGTTTACCAAAGCTCTTTAATTGATATGGTAAACAAAAATATCAGCACCATTGGCTTAATTATTTTAGCCTTTGCCGCACTGCTATTAATCATTTCTATAGCACTGATTAACAACACAATAAGATTGGCAATCTACTCACAGCGTTTTTTAATTAAAAGTATGCAGCTGGTTGGTGCAACGAAAAACTTTATTCGACGTCCTTTCTTATTATATGCTGCTTTACATGGCTTAATTGCTGCATTTATTGCCATTATTATTTTATTGGCAACCTTAATTTATGCCCGCAAAGAGGTACCTGAGATTATTATTTTAAATAACTACCAGGAATTTGGCTTCGTATTTATAGGCCTTTTAATTGTGGGTATTTTTATAACAGGCATTAGTACATGGTTTGCAGTAAGCAGATATTTACGTTTAAAATCTTATCATCTTTATAGATAATGGCAGAAAAAAAAACAGGTCCGGTTGCAAAGGACGTTAAAAGCGAATTGGTTTTCACCAAAAAAAACTATCAGTTATTGTTAATCAGCATTGCAATTGTAGCAGTTGGCTTTATATTAATGATGGGTACTACTGGCGACATTTATGATTTCAGAAGGACTTTATTAGCACCGATAGTGGTGTTGGCGGGTTTTGCTTTTGGCATTTATGCTATCCTAAAAAAATAATTTTATCCTAAAGGATTATACTTGAAACGCTTAATTTATTGGTTAAGCGTTTTCTTTATTTCTTATCTTTTCTAAAAACATGAACTATTTTGAAGCCATTATTCTGGCAATTATTGAAGGTTTAACTGAATTTTTACCTGTATCGAGCACCGGACACATGGCCATAACATCCGCCCTGATGGGAATCGGTAAAGATGACTTTGTAAAGCTTTTTGAAGTTGCTATTCAATTAGGTGCAATCTTGGCTGTGGTGGTAATTTACTGGAAAAAATTCTTCAACTTTTCTGATTGGAAGTTTTATCTGAAATTAATTATTGCTGTTATACCTGCTTTGGTTTTTGGTTTTCTATTGAATGATTTTATTGATAATACTTTGGGCAATCCTATATTTATCTCTGCCGTTTTATTAATTGGAGGCGTAATACTCTTATTGGTTGATAAGTGGTTTAAAAACGCTACAATTGACAGTGAAAAAGAAATCACAAACGCAACTGCGTTAAAGATCGGTTTTTTCCAGGTGCTTGCTATAGCTTTCCCTGGCTTAAGTAGAAGTGCCGCGACAATTTTGGGCGGAATGAGTCAAAAATTAACAAAAAGTGCGGCTGCAGAATTCTCATTCTTTTTAGCCGTGCCCACAATGTGCGCAGCAACAGGATACAAGCTTTTAAAAGGCTATCATTTGTTAAATACAGAAAATATTAAGTTGTTATTAGTGGGTAATATTGTTGCTTTTATTGTTGCTATAATCGCTATAAAATCATTTATCGGCTTTTTAACCAAACACGGATTTAAAGTTTTCGGCTGGTACCGTATTGCTTTGGGAATTATCATATTAGCATTGTTCTTATCAGGATATCATATTGATATAAACTAATCCGTATCTTTGCGCAAAAAAGATTTGTGAGTACCGAAAATTCAAAATTTAAAGACTTCAATTTTGCTGAAGGCGAATTGCTCTTAATTAATAAACCATACAAATGGACTTCGTTTGATGTAGTGGGCAAAATCCGTAATTCTTTAAAACCGCTAAAACTAAAGGTTGGTCATGCCGGCACTTTAGACCCCCTTGCTACAGGCTTGCTAATCATCTGTACAGGCAAATTAACTAAGCAGATAGACACTTTCCAGGCAGAAGAGAAAGAATATACAGGCACCATGATTTTGGGTGCTACAACCCCGTCATTCGATATGGAGACCGAGGTAGATCAAACTTTCGACATCAGTAACATCACCGAAGAAGATATATACGCTGCCTGTACACCATTTATTGGCGATATAGAACAATATCCACCAGCACATTCTGCTGTTAAGGTAAATGGAGAGCGTTTATACGTAAAAGCAAGGCTGGGTGAAGAGGTTGAGCTACGTAAACGTTTTGTAAGCGTTCCAGCGTTTGAAATAACACGCATCGAACTGCCAGAGATCGATTTTAGAATTGTATGCAGTAAAGGCACATACATCCGTTCATTAATATCCGATTTTGGTAAAACTTTAAACAGTGGCGCTTATCTTTCCAAACTTACACGTACCCGGAGCGGAAACTTTTTGCTTAAAGATGCGTTTGAGGTATTAGAACTTGTTAATTATATTCGTAGCAAGAAAGAAGAAGCTAAAACTGCAGCAGAGGCATGAACCGCATCAAAAACAGAAACATCAGGTTTATAAAAGAAATTCTTTTAATTATTGCAGGTGTAACTTCGGCATGTTTTGGCTTAAAAAGCTTTTTAATGCCCAGTCATTTTATTGATGGTGGTGTTACGGGTATTTCTCTTTTGCTAAGCACCTTAACTGGCTGGAATTTATCGTACCTTATTGTAATTATCAACATTCCCTTTGTAATTTTAGGTTATAGGCAGATTGGTAAAGGCTTTGCCCTTAAAACCGCTATTGCCATTGCTGCGCTCTCGTTGGCCTTAATTTTTCTTCCCTTTCAGCCCATTACCCACGATAAATTGCTCATCGCATTTTTCGGCGGGTTATTTTTAGGCGGTGGGATTGGATTGGCCATGCGCGGTGGCTGTGTTATCGACGGAACAGAGGTTTTAGCGCTTTACATCAGTAAAAACAGCATTTTAACCGTTGGAAATATCATCCTGATTTTAAATATCATTATTTTCGCCTTCGCAGCTTATTTCTTAAATATCGAAACTGCGCTATATGCTATTCTAACGTATCTATCGGCATCAAGCACGATCGATTTCATTGTAAATGGCATAGAACAATACACCGGTGTTACCATTATTTCTGAGCACCAGGAAGACATAAAAGCATTCATCATTAACGAAATGAAACGCGGAGTGACCATTTATAAAGGTGAAGGTGGTTATGGAGAAAAGAAAGATATCGATATTATTTTCACTGTGGTTACCAAACTAGAAATGAGCAAATTACAAACCGCTATTCGCCAGATCGATCCGGATGCATTTGTGATACAACAACAGATTGCCGATTTAAAAGGCGGGGTCGTAAAACGCYATGCTTTACATTAATAAATAATAGAAATTGGGCATGCCCCTAAGCTGTGCAAAGGGTCGGGCTGTACGCTAAATCCCCGATGAAACCTGTAAAACAAGCAAGCATGCCACAAAATAATAAACAACAATGCTTAAATCGGGGGATACCGCTTCCATCCCTCATGCAAAACCCACACCGATAAAATAGATTTACCATTGAAAATATATCATAACCTTTCGGATTTTAAAAAATTAGATAATGCCATTGTAACCATTGGCACTTTTGATGGCGTGCATTTCGGACACCAAAAAATCATTAAACAACTGGTAGAAAAGGCAAAATCCGACAACGGAGAAAGTGTAATATTAACTTTTTTCCCACACCCTAGAATGATTATAGATCCTGAAAACCAGGAGCTAAAAATGATTAATACCATTAATGAAAAAGCCGAAATTTTAAAAGGTTTAGGTGTAGATCATTTAATCATCACGCCATTTACCAGAGATTTCTCCAATCAGCTGCCTGAGGATTATATAAAAAACACGTTGGTAAATAACATTGGTACCAAGCATATTATTATTGGTTACGACCACCGCTTTGGTAAAGATCGTTCGGGCAACCTAAACGATTTAAAAGCTGCTGGCCTACATTATGGTTTTAGTGTGGAGGAAATTATGGAGCAGGATATTCATGATGTTGCAGTAAGCTCTACCAAAATCCGTCAGGCGCTCTTAGCGGGCGACGTAAGCTTGGCCAACGATTATCTGGGTTATCCGTTTTCTATTTTTGGAAGGGTAATCAAAGGCGATAAAATCGGAAGAACAATAGGTTTCCCAACAGCTAATATCTTTGTAGAAGAAACTTATAAACTGATTCCGGGCGATGGCATTTATGCCGTTACCGTAGAGATGGAGTCTGAAGTCCTAAACCCTAAACCCTCAACCTTAAACCTCCAACCTTACAAGGGAATGGCCTACATCGGGCAACGCCCAACCATTAACGG
>NZ_JBFTQI010000282.1:0-6811 GCF_056398925.1 Pedobacter sp. 01T416_2 | reverse complement strand
AGGTTACATCGCTAAAAAGGGTGGTTCCGCCAAATGAAACGGAGATATTATTTACATTAATCACGATTGGGAATATTAAATTCGCGGCAAAGATAAAGGAAAGCGCGTAAATTATCGTGAGAATTTTAAGACATAAAAAAGGTTTCAGTTTTATACTAAGATCTTTAAAAATTCTTGATCTATCACCATACTAAACCTAACCAATTTATGGATGAATTAATTGGACTAAGATTCCGTTTACAAATAAAATTCAGGGTAAATAATGATCAATCGATAATGCCATTTTTTGAGATGATGTTCCCAGAAATTTCTTCACCGTTCAATTCCTTCAAAGTGGTTTCGATCGTCAGGCACATTGCATTTAGGGCGAGGTCGTTCGATGCTGTGCCGAAAGGCTGTTCTATCTCATCTGCAATGGCCTCAAAGGCTACAAAAGTATAGGCAATAAAGGCTACAATAAACGGGGTAAGCCATTGGAGGCTATCAACCAGCCCGAAGGGCAACAAAAAACAGTACAAATAGACAGTACGGTGCAACAACACCCGATAACTATAAGGAATGGGGGTGGAAATAATACGTTCACACCCACCAACAATCTCGGCCAGTTTATCAAGGTTTTCATCGAATCTCATCTGCTGTATAGTGTCAATGCGGCCAGTCTGGTGTGCATTAGCTACCCATTCGCCCATCAGTTTCGTAATCATAACAGGTTTGTACTTTACGGAGAGGATAAAACCATACTGTGTTTCGCTAAGCCGTGCTTTAAGGTCCGGTTGTGGGTCTGTATCCCTTAGCTGATGTTTGAGGGCATAGGTAAAAGAGACGAGAAGATCAATAAATTGATGCGAAAGTGATCTGTCGACTGGGGGCTCTGGAAGCGTAAGTGCTTGCCGGGCCAATGAACGTGTGCAATTTAATAGGGCTCCCCAGAGTTTCCGCGCTTCCCAAAACCTATCGTAACTAACATTGTTACGGAAACCGAGGAACAATGCGAGTACAAATCCAAATAAGGTTAAAGGTGTTGGATTTAAAGGGATTTTGAAGGAAAAGATTCTACCATTGAAGAATACAACACCAACTGACAAAACAAAAAGTAACGCGAGTCTGGGAAGGAGCTTTGGAAGAACAGAACCATGCCAAACAAACAGCATTTTAAACCAGTTTTCCTTATTTCTAATGATCATACTATATTTTGGCTTTAAGCATCTTTATTTATAACGTGGTCGTTCCTGTCTATTTTCAGATTATAACTGAACAGCCTGTTCCAGTTTTTTCACCCTTTCATATATCCCGGGGTCATGTTTTTTAATCCTGATCTTTACATATTTCGATGCAGGCATATTGCTTTCTTTCACTACATTGTTGATCCCTACCAGGACATTTGTTTCCGGGAAATAGGTAACGGCATTTTTTTCAGGAATCTGATAGGAAACAATAATAAACAGTGGTGCTATCCGCTCTATTCCATCATCATAGTTGAATAAGTCTACCTTATCTCCTGCTTTGAACCCTGCACCATCAATGTCGTTCTGGTTCATAAATACTACTCTACGTTCATTCTTTATGCCCCGGTACCGGTCATCAAGCCCATAAATGGTGGTATTAAACTGATCGTGTGTACGAGTGGTAGCCATCATATATTCCCCATCTTCCAAGTTGTTTTCAGGCAGACTGGTTAATGTAAATGGTGCTTTTTCTCCAAAATCCTTTGTAATAAATTTCCCGTCCCTTGCGAGATTAGGCAGATAAAATCCTTCCTTACGCCTAACCTTTTCATTGTAGTTTTCAAAACCTGGGATACATTTTTCAATGTCATCTCTTACGGCATCATAACTTTCTGCGTAACGTTTCCAGTCGATGACCGATTTATCGCCCAAAGTTGCAATCGCCATACGGCATACAATCTGTGTTTCATTGATGAGATTGTCTGATACCGGTTTCAGCATTCCCTTTGATGACTGCACTACTCCCATCGAGTTTTCTGTAGTGATAAACTGATGCACACCATTTACCATATCAATATCGCTCCGGGACAGTGTTGGCAATATCATGGATTCCTTTCCATGAACCAGGTGGCTACGGTTCAGTTTTGTAGATACGGAAACGATTAAATTAAGTTTTCGTACCGCATTGGCGGTGTAGTTTGTATCTGGTGTTGCAGATAGAAAGTTCCCTCCCAAGCAGAATAAGACTTTGAGTTTCCCTTCATGCATGGCTTTAATTGCCCTCACCACATCATACCCATGTTTACGGGGAGGATTAAAGCCATAAAAATTCTGAAGACGGTCTAGTTGGGCATCCGTAGGTTTTTCATCAATCATCATGGTCCTGTTTCCCTGAACATTACTGTGCCCACGAACAGGACAAACACCTGCCCCGGGTTTACCAATACTGCCTTTTAACAACAGGATGTTGAGCATTTCCTTAATCATATCTACACCATTGGGCTGTTGGGTGATTCCCATTCCCCAGCAGATAATAATTCTTTTTTTAAACGCCAGCATTTGTGCAGCATCATAAATCAACGCAGTAGAAACCCCAGATTCCTTTGCAAGTTCTGCTAATTTATAGGTTTCGAACTGCTCGATAAAAGCACCATAGCCAACTGTTTTTTCGGCAATAAAATCATGATCGAATACCGCTCCTGGAGATTTTCTTTCAAATTCAAGCAGAAGCAGTTCAATCGCTTTCAAAAGGGCCATATCGCCATTTATTTTTACAGGCAGATAAATATCAGCGAGTTTTCCGCCAGTACCCAGCACACCACTTACCTCCTGAGGATTACGGAATCCCATTAATCCTGCTTCAGGCAAGGGGTTTATGGCAATGATCTTACCTCCGTTCTTTTTACATTTTTCGAGGGCACTCATCATCCTTGGTGCATTGGTTCCCGGATTCTGGCCTACGATCACAACTACGTCGGTATCGTAGAAATCTTCGAGCTTTACGGTTCCCTTTCCAATACCAATCGTGGGGCGTAGTGCAGTACCTGATGTTTCATGGCACATATTGGAGCAATCGGGCATATTGTTGGTCCCATATTCTTTGGCAAATAACTGGTAAAGAAATGATGCTTCATTACTCGTTCTTCCCGAGGTATAAAATGTTGCCTCATCTGGTGTTTCCAACGCATTCAGATGGGCTGCAATTTTCGAGAATGCATCTTCCCAGGAGATAGGTTGATAGTGGGTGCCTCCCTGTGGCAGGTACATTGGTTCGGTTAACCGCCCCATTTTCCCTATGGTAAAGTCATCCAGCTTTGCCAGGTCAAAAACAGAATTTTCCTTAAAAAATTCGGCAGTAACCCTTTTGGTTGTAGCCTCTTCGGCAAGTGCCTTTGCGCCATTTTCACAATATTCTCCCAATGGAGAACGCTCATCATCCGGATCCGGCCAGGCACAGCTCGGGCAGTCGAAACCACCTGCCTGATTCATTTTAAACAATGCCCTCGTCCCTCTTAAAAGTGTTTTTTCTTCAATTAGATCTCCGAATGCGGCCACCACTGCGGGTATGCCAGCAGCCCATGTTTTTACAGGTGTTAGTTTAAGGCCTAACAATTTATAGGGATTTTCTGCAGCAGGTTCTTTTTTATCGTTCTCCATACCTTAACTATTTAAATGGGGATTGGGGTAATTGTCGCTTTGGTCCTCTTCTACATTATCCAGGCAGGTAAAGTCCTTTTCTATCAACAAGCTAACAGGCCCGCTCAGGTTACTAAATCCTACCTTATCTGTATTGACCAGTTCTTTTACCATTTTCTTGGGCATGTACAGCACGATGCGGTTATCAATAAAATCGGCACTTAGGTTGTCATCACTTGTAGTTGTTATGGCGTATTCCAATGTTTTGCTCATGAAATGGGAACTTTCGGAGAGAAACCCAACAGTACCCAGGGCCTCCACTTCTGATTTGGTTAATCTATATCTTAATGAATTGCCTTTAATTCTAATTTTCATGCGATGTCGGGGTTAGTATCTTATCGTTAATGGTATATATGTTAAATCTGTCGTTTCTAAGAAAACCAAGCAATGTAATATCGAACTCATTGGCCAATTCTAYGGCGAGGGTTGATGGAGCACCAATTGCAGCCACAATAGAAATTCCGGCCATGGCTGCTTTCTGGATGAGTTCAAAGCTGGCCCTTCCACTCAAAAGCAATATAAATTGACTTAAAGGAAGCATATTCTTATTTAGCGCAGTACCGATTAGCTTGTCCAATGCATTATGACGCCCCACATCTTCACAGAGTAATAACAATTCGCCTTCTATGGTAAAGAGACCTGAAGCATGGATACCACCAGTTGCTGCAAAATTGCTTTGGGCCAGCCTCAATTTTTCGGGCAAGCTGTAAAATACATCTGGAGATAAACGCATTTCCTGTTGATGGGCTAAATTTGAATAAGGGCTTACTGTTCTAATGGATTGTATAGAACCCTTGCCACAAACTCCACAGCTTGAGGTGGTATAAAAATTCCTGTCAGATTGCAAAAGATTGGGCATAAACCCTTCAGTCAATTCTACACAAACAATATTTTCTTTTTGCAGTTCACAGGGCATGGATATATGGCTGATGGCTTTAACATTTCCATATGAAGAGATTATGCCCTCTGTAAACAAAAACCCAAGCGCAAGTTCCAGGTCATTTCCGGGTGTGCGCATCGTGATGGAAATATTCTTTTCAATCCGGTTCCCTGCCGGTCCATATACTATTCTAATTTCGAGTGGCTCTTCCACTGATAATATATCCAATGAAGGCGAAGCGATGAAACCTGAAACTTTATTGACAGGTAGGTGCTTAATCGAAACTGATGGAACATCCCTCATAACAATGATTGGTAAAGTCAGAAATTAACACTAAATATAGTTATTTTGAATACAAAGCAATTGTTATTTCATGATATAATTATTGAGCCAGCAGCGTGCCCAAGCCTACTAAGCTTGCAGCTATGGCATATGATTTTACACTGATAAAGCCTCTTATTTTGTGAGGCCTTGCCATTCCGAACCAATTATAATTTAATTATATTTAACTTCAAAAGAAGGAATATTAGTCAGACTAAACGCTTAAAAAATATAACTGTGAATCAATCTCAAAACGTAACAGACTATCCGAATAACAATACCATTTTTACGGTTTGGAAATTTAAAGATGGAGCAGCCATCAGGCCGGCCTTCAAAAGGCTTTGTGCACTGGTAGAGAATATGAACCGTTCTTATGCCGTTAGGGTGGTAAAAGGAAGAACGAGCTGTGTACTGGGCGTGGGCTTTTCGGCCTGGCCAAAACTGGGATTACCCTTGCCTCCTCCTAAGGAACTTTGTAATTTCGAGCCAATTATCGGCGCAAAACATATCGCAGTATCCACTCCGGGAGATATCCATATCCATCTTCGGGCGCTTGACATGGCAATATGTTTTGATATGGCGAGTGACATTGCGAGCATCATGCTGCCAGTTGCCGATTGCCTGGAGGAGATACATGGATTCAGGTACTGGGATGGCCGTTCGATCCTGGGTTTTGTTGATGGAACGGAAAATCCAATTGGTGATGAAAGGCCTTTTTTCGCTCTTGTTGGAGAGGAGGACCCAGCATATAAAAACGGGAGTTACCTTTTTGTGCAAAAATATTTACATGAAATGAAAAACTGGGAAGCGCTTTCAACGGAGGATCAGGAGAAAGTAATCGGTCGGTATAAAATGAGCGATATCGAAATGACCGATGATGTAAAACCCAGCAACTCCCATAGTGCCCTTGCAGGAATTGAGGATAAAGCAGGAAATGACCTTAAAATAATTAGAGACAATATGCCTTTCGGACATCCTTCAAAAGGTGAAGTTGGAACCTACTTTATTGCTTATTCTAAAAATTTCAGTACCGTTAAAGAAATGTTAACACGAATGTTCATTGGTTACCCGCCTGGCAATTCAGATCGGATCCTTGATTTTAGCACTCCGCACACAGGCACCTTATATTTTGCACCAAGCCTTACCATGCTACAGGCTTATGCTGAAGAAGGCATGTAGCTAATTCTTGTGATGATTGATGCGAGGTAATACGAGACCGGGCTTGAACCAAAAATCACCGTTCCTTACCGATAATGTGCATCAGCTAATCGTTGATGGTTTGGAAATTCCCAAAAGCATCTTTGCACATTTCTCACTCTTTAAATTTTGAATATTGTCCTCTTTCCATTTTTATATTTAATCGTTGGTAAAATTCAACAGGATTAAATGCTATTCGCTTATATTCTGTTTGTACGGTTGTTTTCCCTTGATTTAGTTTATCCTGGTTTTCCCAAACGGCAATTGTTATAATGATCAAATTGCCCGCATTGTCTTTTTGTTCGAAAACCTGATCACTTATAAAGCCTGGCAAAGTTTTTATAAACACCCTGTTATAATTCATTCTCTCTACAAACTCTTCAACTGATACTTTGGGAACTGAAAACTTATCGACGAAGTATATCTCATCACGATTTTCTTTTTTATTGGATAAATTTGTKAGGTCGATGGGTAAGACACCCAATTGTTGTAAAAAGCCTAAGCGGTCCGTTTGTATCTGACTTCCAGTTATTTTGCCATTTTTAAATTCATAGGTTGCTATCCCGTCAACAGAAACAGTTTTATTGGTTGGCGGAATATTCTGAAATTGATTTTTATGAGTTCCACTAAATTTTTGTTTTACTACTACTTTATTTCCATCAGCAATTATCTCTTTTACTTCCCATTGAGCATCTGGAAATGCTTTTGTTAACTCAAATATTGTTTCTTGAAAGCCAGTGGCGCCCTTGGCTCCAAACTGATTTATATAATC
>NZ_JBFTQI010000281.1:0-6835 GCF_056398925.1 Pedobacter sp. 01T416_2 | reverse complement strand
GCTTGGGCCTACAGGAACCGCTGGATACTTATGAATATGATGTATCTTCTATTCAGATAGACAATGCTTTTGATCTTGCCTGTTATATCGGCATTGAATGCATCAGAGGTTATGCTGATGAAAAAATAGGCGCTCATCTTCGCACCTTGCTCAACTGGCAGGCAGAGAATGGGCAGTGGTATGGTTCGGCAAATCTCCGCGTGACAGATAACTTCTGTTACGAGCCCTGGAACAATCCTTCGGGAACATACTACGAAGATAAGAGGTCCATCATTACGACTGCAACTATTATGCGGGTACTTTCGAAAATTATTCCAACGAAAGCACCACACAACAGCAGCGTTATATATAACTGGATGTGATTTTCATTTTTTTAATCCAATAAATTATGGTACAAAATGTATTCGTTGACCAAAAATATAATGCAACTTTCCAGGAGCAGGGATATTTGGTTTTGGATCTTCTTAGCACAAAAGATATAGCAGACTTAAAGTCGGTTTTTACAACTGTGGAGGTGCAACATACATTCGATTTTGTTGCTTCTGTGGTACTTCAGGATATTGAAATGCGGCGTTTCATCCATCAAAATATCTTACCGGTTTTTGAACGGAGCCTGCTTCCTGCACTAAATGAATATAAATTTGTTTTAGGAAGCTTCGTGGCCAAGCGCGCAGACTCAGAATATGGTAAGTTCCCGCTGCATCAGGATCCCACTTTTGTAGAAGAAGAAAATCACACAGGACTTAGTATCTGGTGCCCGCTCGTTGACGTAGATAAAACCAATGGCTGCCTTGGCGTTTTGCCTGGAAGCCATCGCTTAAAAAATCTTTACCGTTCACCTACCATGCTACCTTATACCGAATGGGTAGACACTATTGAAGCCAGGCACATGCATTACATTCCTATGAAGGCTGGACAAGTGTTATTCATGAATACGAGAGCAGTCCATGGCTCACCGCCCAATTTAAGCATGGCCATTAGACCCGTTGCCGCAGGTGTGGCTATACCAGCCCATTTACCGCTGCTTTGTTGTCATGTAGACGAAGAGGCAGACCCCGCACAAACAAGTGTATTCCATGTTCCTGATGACTTCTATCTGAGGCATATGATGACAACCCTGCCCAAAGAAGGAACCTGTTTTAGAACCCTTCCAAGACAAATAGAACAAATTTCCCTAGAAAAGATAGAGAAACAGTTTACTGTTTTGAATTAAAATACTAGGTCTACATTTTTTAGCCAAATAACGCATCTCCAACTTCAATCACTAAAAGTTCTCAAATAAAATCCATCCTGTTATGTCTACTAAACCATCAAATAATGGCAGCGGTGCTGCTCAATCTGAAGTGCCTGCATTACACTCTTTTGAGTTTGATAAAACGGCAATAGGCAACATTAAAAGCAGCGTCAATAAATTTCGCGGCTGTGTATCTATGCCATTGGATCTGATGACTTTACCGGGGCTCGAAGGCCTTGATGTAAAGCTATCTGTTCTTTATTCCAGCAATATAAAAAACAACTTAAATACCTGGAATACAGAGGCTCCTACAGGCATCCTTGGGCTGGGCTGGCAGATGCCTATTGAAATGATTACAGTAGACAAAGGAGGAAGTGCATCGGTAACGTCTGACACCTACTACCTGGTCTCCGGAGGCAGTTCCAACCCAATGGTAAAAACCGGTGAAACCGTAAGCGGCAACTGGATATTTCAACTGCGGAATTTTCAGTTTTGGTCAGTACAGTATAATCCTGCACTAAAGATTTGGATCATTATAAAAGAAGACGGGTTCACCTACACTTATGGCGCGGGAAACGACACCGCTTCAAATGCAACCCAATGGGGTATAAGCTGGGGAAACTGGATCGGTTCCAGTAATGTTGGCGCAACGCAGGTGCTCTATCCCACGTCCTGGAATCTCGCATCCATTGTAACGCCAATGGGCAATTCAGTTAACTATCAATACACAAACGTAGCACAGAAATTAATTTCCTCCGGACTTGCGTATACACAGGCCTCTTATTTGGGAAAGGTAATTGACAGCTATGGCCGGGTCATTACTTTGAATTATGGAAATAAATTCGGCATCCTTAATCCTGGCGGTGCAAGTGACGGCACTCCAATTGTCGAATACCAGCCATTGCATACCCAGATAGCGCCCCCCTCTCCCAACGCCTATCAAGACAGGTATGAAACCTATTTTTTAGATTCTGTTGACGTGGCAGATGCAGATGGCAACCCACTCTCGGGTATGAAGTTCACCTACGAATTCATCAATAATGCGGCATCATCAAACAGCAATTATTCATTGATGTACAAACGGTGTCTCCAGTCGGTGTTTCAGTACACAAATAACGGCGAAACACTTCCGGCAATGAATTTTGAATATTTCCCGACAAATCCGTCCAGCATCAACCCTGGCGCCCTAAGTGCCGTTGTATATCCCGAAGGCGGCAAAGCGTCATTTGAATACAAGGCACAAACCATAACATCTACTAATTCATCAAAAAAAGTGCAACTGCAAAATCCGATCACCGGCAGTATTCCCCGAGTTTGGTTTGGTTCCAATTACGTTGTATTCACTTACCAGAGCAGCAACCAGGTACAGGTAAAAATCCAATCGTGGAATGGACAATGGGTTAACCAAACCATCAGCATTAGTAAGACTGTAGCGACCGGTAGCCTGATGGTACAAACAACGGAGAATTTCTTCGCGCTTTCCCTCCGCAATAGTTCCACAGGCAACGATGAATTGTACCTGTTCCGTAACGATGACGCAGGACAGGACTTAAAATTCGGAAACTGGGTTATGTACAATAATCAGCCTTTCGTGCTTACCGTAAAGGCCAATTCAGAAGCTCAGTCCGTTTTTGTTGCAGGAGACAGCTTTGTAATGGCTTATAACACCGATTATACCACCACCCGGGTACAGGGATTTTCGTATAACTGGCAGGATGGAATGTGGAACGGGAACGGATCTCCGCTGTTGCCAAATTCTTCTGATTGTGTACTGGCTGCCATTACTGCGGTTCAGAATTTTTATGCAGTGTCCTGTTATCTCCCGAGTTCCCGACAACTGAAAAATTATCTGTTTTACCGCGCTTTAGATGGCACATGGAACGCCGGCAGTACATGGACTTTAAGCAATATCGATATAGTAGTAGATCAGCCAACCAATATGGCCTTCCTCGCCGTAAGCCCCACGCCAAGCTCATTGGTACTTACATTTGCTACATCTACTACCGATACGGCTATTAATTATAGCCTTAGATTATTTAACTGGGACGAGAATTTCTTTGTCCTGAACACGTCATCACCAGGCATGGTTGATTTGTCTTCTCCTATAGTAAGCGGAAATTTACTCTATCAAATATTCCAGACATCTATAGTTGGATCCACCGTAAATAATAATCTCGCAATGTTGCGGGATGCCGGCGGCGATCAGAGCTATGGCTCGGTTTGGAATCCAAAAAGCTTTTCTTCTCCTGGCGCTACAATTGGTTTGAACATGGCCACTGGTGAGGATATATCCATTCTTTCTCCTGCCAGCGGTTCTGCAGCAAATCAATGGGCAGCGTTCAATCCCAATGCCGGCTCATGGTCTATTTTGTCAAATGTTCCATCCGGGACTAACCCGAGTGTTTCTGGTAATTATATGACGGTTGGCAAAACCATTTATTTCCGCGGCACAGATGGCACATGGCGATCATTGTCAACACAACTCAACAGTTTCAATTATCCGCAAAGTCTCCAAAACCGGGGTCCGAGATTTATTAGCTACCAGGATGCCAGCGACAATACAGCATCATCCTACGTAGCAGCTTTAAGAAATGGAAATGCACAAGTGCCGCAGAAGCTGAATAATGTAAAATCATATGTACCCGATGGCACTGCCGGAACAATGTTGGTTGCCGGCCGCTTTCTGGTCACCTATCCTTCGTCTGCAGCTTCTTTCGATGCAAGCCCTACAATGGATTTATGGAATCTGGATGAAGTTAATTTCAACCAGTCCGTGACAGATACACCCGTGGCATACCTTGTGATTGAGGATCAGTACGACACCACGCAAAGTTTTACACAATCCTACTACTACGCCAACTCCCCCGAATCTCAAATTGTTTACAATGCCTTAATGGGCGTGGCGCAGTATCCACTGGTAATTGTAGTTCCCGGTGTTAAAGAGATAGCTGCCTTACCAACATCCACACCAGAAGGAAGTAGTCAGTTTTATTATTCCAACGGATTGGCCCAGCAATCGACGCTTTATCCTTCCGGTGGGCTCCAGAATTTTCAGAATATTCTTAATGGAATTCAACTGGGCCAAAAAGATTTTGCAAACGACGGCAGTCTCGTATCGTCGCAGCTGAATTACTGGACCATCTATTCAAAAGATGTTTCCGGTAAATATCTTTTAGGCGGATATGCACGTTGCGAAAAGACGGCCAATATGAAAGATGGCATTGTACAATGGTCAACAGGCACTTACGACAAGACAACCGGCGTATTATTATCTCAGGAGAAATCTTATTATGATGCAGACGGTGTGCAGAAAAATCTCCGCATAGAAACCTTATACGCTTACCAGGTTCCGGCATATGCTGCTTCGTTCAACAAGCTGCACATGTTCTCTACGGTGGCTATGACAACCCAAAGTGTAGCGCCGGCAGATAATAGTTCAAGAAATTATGTGAAGAGCCAGGCGACCATTTTCCGTAACTGGGCGAACAATGTCGTGAACACCGATTGTACTGGTGCCGGTTCGTGCAAACTGGCTGCTTATCAAATTTTTGACTGGACAACACCAGGCACTGTGGCACCACAATTCCCATCCGACACGCCGACAGCTGCATGGCAATTAAAGACTAAAATCATTTCCAGATCAGGTACCGGTAACCTCATAACAGAGCAGGTAGATGGCAATGGACTTGTTTCGTCATTCATTTACGATAAAAACCAGCAGTCATTAGTTGCCAAATTTCCAAATGGCAGTCTATCGGGAAATGAAGTGAGCTATTATGATTTTGAAACTTACGAAACGCCAATTGGCTGGGTAATTGGATCTGGTGGGACTATTGTTCCTAATAGCCAAAATACCGTGGTGGATGCCCATACAGGCACTAATAGCCTAAGCATTGCAGCAGGCAGCCACGGCGCAGCAGGCGTGCAAGGCTCATTTACCCCTATTCGCCAGGATCAGCAATATATATTTTCTGCCTGGGTTAAAAAACCCTCAACATTTAACAATAGCGCCGGTAATGCCTCCTGGCAAATATCGGTTGCCGGCGGCACCCCGACTGTTCTCAACTTCCCCGATACCGTTGGTCAGTGGGTGTATGTATCCCAATTAATTGATCTTCCCAACCCGAAGGGCACTGCGCAGATTACAATTATTTGTGAAAATGCGAATACATCCTGCAACGTGCTTGTAGATAATCTGCGGTTCACACCATTGGCATGTATCTTCGAGGCTTACAGCTATAATAACACTTTAGAACAGCCTACAGCCGTACTTGGCGCAAATGGCGAAATAAGCCGTAAAGTATTGGACAGTTTCCAGCAGGAAATTTTATCCACCAATGCGGCAGACAGGACTTCAAAAATTCAAAATGGTTACTTGTCCCGTAGTGGAAACCTGGGGGTATTTGCTCCCGCAAACCCTAATGCTTCACTTACTATTACCGGGACCAATGGCGGCGAGCTCACCGAATTTACACGTGGCCCAGAGTGGTCGTCCGTATGGCAGCAAGGAGCCGGTAACTGGATTGTAACTGGAACCGTCCTTACGCAGCAATCAGCTGGTACAGCAGGCTCGCTCACATATGCCGACGGTAATTTGACCTCAGATTATGCGTTGGATGTTGAATTCAATCTGCTCGAAACGCCTGATGCGCCATTGGGAATCCACCTGGGATCGGTACTTACCATTCAGTGGAATCCGCAATTAACTTCCTGGCAATTGCTGGATTCGACCGGAGCAAACGTGCTGCCTGCTGTGGATGCACGCGCATTTAACCTTCCCCAGAATCCGTTTGCAGCCCAGCTTGATGCAGGTACCTTGTCCGCTGCTCTTTGCATTGCATTTAATAATGCCGGCTTCCTGCTTCCTGCAACATCTACTATCAGCACAGGCGCTGCCACGGGCAAAGGCTGGACGATTACCAGTCCCGACAACGCTTACCGTTATGCGCTGAAACTGGATGGTGCTAATATAGCAGTATATACCATGAACAAGCAGTGGACATTGCTTGCCGGCCAGTCAACTGCTGTTTTCTGGGCAGATGGAAAAATGATCTTCAGCTATACAGCATCTGCTAATTTGTCTGGTGTACCCACCATTTTCTTTGGCAACAAGGTAGCCATTTCACAAATCGCTACAGCAGTAACACCAATGGCTGCTATCTCATTCGACGATGCAAATGGCAAAAATATCCAGGCGCAGCAATATGCTGGCACACAAATGGTGGTTGGTCAGCTGGTATCCGACAATCTGGGCAGAATGGCCATAAGGACGAAACAGGCATATATTTCTCCCCAACAAAACCCAATGTTTAGCTACTGCAGCGATTTTGCCGCCATGAACTGGACTGCAGGAACCATGACAGGCCTAGTGAGCACGGCCTACCCTGCTGATAATGGTTATCCATTTGCAAGGCAAACATTTGAAACATCTCCACTTGCCCGAGTAGTCCAGGAAAGTGTGCCTGGCGAAGATTTCAGCGTAAATGGTGGCAAATGCACCTATACGAGTTATAGTGCTGTAGCTGGCCAGCCGGGAGTTATGATTTATTCGAAAAAGACAACAACGAATCCCAACGGCAACGTCTTCTACGAGGTAAGCAC
>NZ_JBFTQI010000280.1:0-6836 GCF_056398925.1 Pedobacter sp. 01T416_2 | reverse complement strand
CCCTATAGCTGATCGATCCATCGGTCCTTATGATATCCCCGAACGAGGCAAGTATAAACCTGTAGGTGTGTCCGGCGGTAAGCACAACCCTTACACTGTTGACATTTGGCGGGTTGACCTTCAACAGGCTTACAACGTAGGTACCTGTGGTGATATCATAAAGCTGTATCCTTCCGAAGTTATGCAGGGGATCATATTCATAACCCGTATCCTGGAAGGTATCAACACTGTAACCCAGATCCGTTACCTGGTTATAGGCAATATAAAAATCCTGCGACTGCACCGTTACGGAACTGGATTGCCCAACGCCGCGGACACTCAAAGGAACGTTCTGTAAGGGCGGCTCCACCAGGGTACTTTCACGCACAATATTGGCCTCATAGACCAATGAGTCCCGCCCCTTGGTCGGGTAGGTTATACCACTCAGCATCCCAAAGGCAAAATGGGTTGAACTGCTCTCACGGTTACCCGTCTCGAAAGGGTTCATCAGCGTAGGGAGCATATAGGACGGGGCACCGATCAGACTGGCATTCTGCTGCCCGTTGAAGAACCCGAAGTGGTCCTGGGAGAAAGAAAGCCTTGCGGGCAGAGCCGATGGCAGATAGTACCTGAAGTCATGGTTACCAAGTGGCACCTCGGTCCTTCCGTATTCGGTCAGTTTCTTCAGGTACATCCTATAGGTTGCACCCGTTGGGGAACCAACCAGGGGAGAGAGCATCGCACTGGTACTCTGTACCTGCTCAAAGTCGAGCACGAACTTTCTGATGCGGTCATTTCGACTATTGAAGAGCTCCACCCCGGTCAGTGATACATCACCGGGCAGATCCAGCCGATCGGACGTATAATTGAGCTGTACCCTGCTGCCATCACTTGAGGTGATCCCGGATAAATAATAACCATTGGTCTGCAGGCTGCTTACGCAGGTTGTATTTTCATGTATCGTCGCGCAGGCCTCGATGGTCCCGCCCACAAAATCACAGCCCGTCACTGTTGTATTGTACGGTGTCCTGATCTGCGTCTGGCTTACACCTGAAGGGTAACTAAAGGTGACCGGCGTATAACTGAACTGCAGGTTGTCCCTACCGGGGTTCTTTCCAAGGGGATGCTCGATCCTGGTCAGGTACCAGGCCGTGGGCGCCCCGTCATTCAATGTCGGGCGGTTGCTTCCGCAACCCACTCCGCTGTTGAGTGTCTTGGTATATTCAGTTGCAGCGGTCCCGCCAAAGTAATAGGCAACCCCTGCCTGATCGGTGATTTTTATGTTATAACCAGTGCCGGAGAAGTTGGTCTCTATACGCAGTGCAGTCCTGGGGATCTGCTGGACATTCCCCTGCGCATCGAGTACGAATTTTCCAGAGATTCCATTGACCGAAAAAGAGAACACATCCGGCTGGTTGTCAAAACCATCAGTCTGTTCTATACCCTTTTCAAGAAAGTCCAGCAGCGCTCTTGACTGGGCAAGGCTGGAGGGGGCAGTGATCCTTGTCGCGAACTCATCCGGTTCGTCCATAATAGTCCTGCTGACTACCCCGGTGCCGTTGAGCACCCAGCCCAGGCCTGTTCGAGCCGCAGTCTGATCTACCTTGATCCCCTCCGCTCCGTAAGATAGGCTTAGCGCATAGCTTAATTTCCCTGCTGATATATTCACAAGCGGTAAGGAGTAATTAACTGCACCGGTCGACCTGTTTATCGGAATTCCCCCATAGCGGGCAATTGCCGATACGTCAGGCGATGCAGGGACCACATTGGTGATGCTGGAAAGAGATTTTGGGTCAATCTGGGCGCGGACACCATATAGTGTGCCTAAAAGCAGCACCACTGATGCTAATATTTTTTTGAGCATAACGTGTTTAAATATAGATTTTGGACAGTTTTATCGGGATGCAGGAACATCAATTAAAATAAATTCATGATAATTAGATTTGGATGAAACAGGAGTGTGTGGTCAATCAGTAAAAGGATAGCAAATGAATCCATATTTATTTGGACAAACCAGGCCATCTGTACTTTTATTGATCAATTGGGTCGAGCAATTAAAAAGATCACGAAATATTATTCCTGTTTAGAGCTTGCTGATAGAAAATAAAACTGGAATAGGAGGAAGTTCTGAGAGACATATCTGTACTTGTTTAATAATTTTAGATGTCACGAAATACCATTTTAAAAAAAACAAAACCAAAAAAATTACACGAACATATCAGTTTTTATGACCAAACTTAAAATAGGAATAATTCAATCGTCTTTCAACAATTTTAATTTGTATCTGAAATCTTACACCAACCCCTCTCTTTATGCGACGAAATAAATCTTGATAAAATTTAACAGTCTTGAGGTTATAGGCCAGAATACAATACGATCATATCTAAAATGTTTTAATTACAAAAACTATCCAAACAATTAAATGCCAGTGAAGAAATAATGCGCTAAAAAAGCACCCTTCATCTAGAACATCGGCAGGTACATCGCAATCAGGATTACCCCTACTACCAGACCTAAAAAGATGATAATCAAAGGTTCCAGCATCCCGCTGATCGCATTGGTCTTATATTCCACTTCCTCGGTCTACCGCTGGGACAGCTGCTCAAAAAAGTGTTCCAGTTTGTTCAACCCTTCCACTATATGGATCATCTGGATAAAATTTCCCGGATAGAAATCATATTTAGACAATGCTGTTGACAGACTGCTGCCCAATAGGATATCCACCTAGGCCAGCTTTAGCGACTGCTCTACCGGACAACGAAATAAATTTCAAACAAAATCTACAGCAACAATATGCTCATTAAATAAGAACACCTTAGGACCAATGGAGGTGATCCGTCCGGCTACTGTTCGAAATCACAATTTCCTTGTAGTCCTAACAAACTGAACAAACCAAAGCTTTCCGGACAATCACTCCACAATCTCCCACGTCCCCGCCTCAATCCCCTCAGATATAACCCTGGCATCAATGCCCATCACATGGTCACCCTCCAACTCCATCAGCTTATACCAGGCTCCGGAAGGGAATTGGTCAACGATCTCCAAATATCTGCCATCTGTTTTAAGGATGGTATGCAAGGCAAACTCCTTCATATTCAAATATAAAAAATCAATTTTATTATAAGATGTGAAAGCATCTGACAAAAGCAAAGTGCCTCAAACAGGATCACTGCATGTAAGGTAAAAAGCCAGCTTTCCAAAGTCCACGCTGGCACATACGGGCAATCGAAGCCAAGCTGGCTTGGATTGCTAAAGAAATAACAAAGCCCAGAAGTTCTGCCAAGCTTTACTATAAGTTAATTATAGTCGACTCCGACTTTTTCTGCTCCGCTCTTATACTTTTTATCATTTAAAAGCTGACATCCTTTAATAAAGCTATATGTATTAGCGTCTACAACCGCGCCAATATATTACGAATTTCAAATTTTCGCTTCATTGCCAATCAACCTATAACAAATTAAATTCAGTAAATTACACAACATATACAATTAACGAATGAGGTTCAGCCAACCCTGGCTTATGCAATTACAACCAGTTCGATCGATCTGGTTGTAACGATTAATATTTTAGCGATCGGACAAGCTCATAACAGCTGTTCATACTATCGCTTGCCTTTACTCCTCGAGAACCAATTTTTTTAACTTTTCAACAATGAGCGCAACTGAATCCTTATCTTCGCGATTGTGCTTATCGTACCCTGTATCGAGATCCTGCACAAGGATTTTCTCCAAATAACTGGTTAACTGTTCTTGATTATTTATGTATTTCAAGATACCACCAATGTATTTGCTATATTCATCTGAGGCTATATCTCTACCCACATTTAAAGGATCCCAATCAGATAAGACCTGATTGATAGATAATTTAATATTTTTCATATATAAGCTGCAAACCTAATGGAAAAACGTTGGCTCAATACCAACTAAGATTTAATGTTTTTCGCTAATGTTATAAAAAACTATTTTAGTAGCTGAGCTATCGTACTAAAGCTCGGACTGTGATATACTCTATGTTTTAATTCTTGAAAATCGTAGCTCATCTCCCAAAGTTTCTTTTTTTTCTCGAGTCTTTTGATAATTTCCGCTTTAAAATCTTCAAGTGATATCATTTGAACCTCTGAATCATATTCAAAATCAATAAGTATCTGTCTTCCTTTCAATAGTGGGTTATATCCCCACAATCCAAGGTATTTTATTTTATAAGCCTTGTTTATTTTATAGTTATGCCCTAAGCTATCTATGACCTCCAAATTTGCAAAGTCGATCTTCTTTAAAAGTTCTTCACTTGTTGATTTAAAATCCTTTTCTTTAAAATAAACATAAACCATGTTATCCTTCTTAGAAAGAACAATAATTGGGTAATTTAATTCCACTTTCATTTTACCTTATAATTAATTTACACTACGCCCGCCCACTGAAACAACTCCAGCTTTAAACCAAGTTGGTGTGCCATGCCAAAATTGTCCCAACATGCTATAACCCGGTTGTCCTAAATAATTTAGTCCGTGACCTGCTCTAATGTGTATGCTTTGATTAGAGAACTTGACTAGATTCCACGGCTGATCTGAAACAGCTTCTAGCCCATATTTTTTAGCGATGGCTTGAGTAATAGCCCAATGATGCAGGGGCTCACCTGCTCCAGCATACCCTTTATTTACCATCCATTTGCGCGTTGCGCTCCAAGAATGGGAGCCTAATTTCCAAGCCCCTTTGCCAATGCCCTTTGCCACCGATTCTACTAGAAAAACGTCACTCACAGCTAACGCAGTATAAGCTAATCCTCTCCAGTATTCCCCATTTTGAAAGTGATCGATAGCCGCACGTCCAGAACCCCAAACCGGTATCAGACTCTCTAATTCCCCTAGCTGCCCAACACCTTTTCTTTCAGGCGTGCCATCCGAGGCACTCATACCTACCTTGTAAATTATTCCGTATGCGCTATTCCCATTAACCGTAGCCCCATTACCTCCAGCATCTCTATACCATGCTGTTGTTTGAATATATCCATCATTTATATTTGTAGTAACATGGGCACTGTCTCCAACAAGGCTATTATACTCGTTAGCTGCCGAAATGTAATCGGTTGCCCAGCCGTTATAAAGACCCCATTGCCCAGTTGCTTGCATGTTCTCAGCCCCACCATAAAAGGCATTCTCCGATGAGCCATATTTTTGCACTTAGCGAATGATCAGATCATGAGGAAATTAAAGAAACCCTTAGAAAGGACACTGCTGGCGTTGAACTTATCCGTAAAAATACATCCTGAAACATAAAACTCCAAAACCAACAATTATAAAGGAAGTCAAAAAGCATACAAAAAAGAGAACAGTAATTTTTCGATCACTGAAGGGGTACCTGCCTGTGGCTTTTTTTATTACTTTACTGTAAACATTTCTGTACTTCCATCGCATTCCAATAAAAGCCATTAACCAAAGCAGCAATATTATGGTCACGACCAATGGCCTGCTATAACCTATTAACTTTAAACTGATTAAGAACATATAAACGACCGAAAAAAGGAATACAAGTATATTGGCAATCATCACAGAAACGATGTTGAGACTTCGTAGCACAATGCCTTTTGGATTCGCCCTTTTAATAAGCATTAAAAAACTATGCGTTATAAACATTAAAAGATCTAATATCATCTTGTCTAAAATCTTTATTTGTCAAAAATATTCTGCTCTATGGACTTTCCATTGTAAAGCCAGGAACCTAATTCGATTACACCATACCCTAGTGTTCCTTTCAACGCTCCGGCAGTCCTTTGCGTTCCAAATCCCAGGAATCGCCCAATTGCTTGTGGACCATTATTTTGTCGAATTGTTTGCAAAGCTAGTTCAGTTCCACCCCAAACTATACCTCCTAGATTCAACACTTGCCCAAGTTCATCTGTAAAGCTTCCTGCCGCTCGCGCAGAGTGTTCTTGTTTGCCAATATAGACCGTAGTGTATTCTCCACTTACACCATTCTTAGTTACAGCTTTCCCTTGTCCATCTCTGTAATAGAACCCGGTAGAAATGTAACCATCTTTATCAGCAGTCAGTGCTCTGGCACCTGTATTATCATAAAAAGCCTGTGAAGCAGAAGCATAGTCCTGAGCCCAACCGTTCATCCCCCAAGTCCCGTTCTCACTCATGGTTGCTGCGCCTCTCGTGAAACCTTCCAGATCGGACCCAAAGGCACTAAAGCCAGATGCGCCATAACTCCTGGTATAGGAAAGTGCAGTATTCCAAAAATCAGCGTATTGTCCAGTTACTCCCCCAGCTGCCTTATCCCCTAACGGATCATTGAAGATCAACGGGCTGTTCAGCGCATACTGATAAACCGTCATGCTTTCACTCCTCCGCCATCGGATAAGCCGATACAAACCTGTCCAGTGCCGCATCGTACATCCGGCTTGGTACCTGCATTATCATAAAAAGCCTGGGATGCAGAAGCATAGTCTTGAGCCTTACCGTTCATTCCCCGGTGCCGTTCTCACTCATGGTTGCTGTGCCTCTTGTGAAACCTCAATTATAAGAATATGACCGGGCAATAATAATTCGGCATGCTGCAGATCATCGAATGGCTTTTCCTTGCATGTATTCTGGTTGCTTATAATAAGGAGCTATCGTAGTAACCTCATTATAATAATACTTAATATAAAACTCATCAAGCTCAAAATATTCCTCTATTGCTTTACCTTCATCTTGCAGCAGTGCCATTGCAATTTTTACCCCAACAAGTTCAGATCCTGTCGCTCCGAAAGTTTCTAAATGCTTAACCTGATTAAAATCAGATTCCACTTTTTCACGAATATCCAAATTAGATATAAAATACCATTTTTTGGGGCTATCATCCGGCTCACCCCTCTTG
>NZ_JBFTQI010000279.1:0-6846 GCF_056398925.1 Pedobacter sp. 01T416_2 | reverse complement strand
TCGCTAAAAATTTAGCGTCATTATCTATCGAGGTAAGTGTACTATTTTGATCTAAACCATCTAATATCCAGGAAGTAGATAAACCTGTTCCTGTTCCAAGTTCCAGAAATTTACCTGAAGGCTTGGTAGAAGCAAGTGTTCTGAGCAAAGAGCAAGTCAACACATCAGATGCCATGTCAAATCCTGATGCTTTTGTTGCACCATTAATTTGCTGGTAGGCCTTCGGGAAGTGTTGATTGATTTCTTCAGTCATTTGTTTTTAAGTACTTTCTTATTCTTTAAATTTCTTTTTTGGTTGATGGTTTTTTAGTTCATGGTATATGGCCGAATTGGCTATCAACCATTGGCTATTTAACTATCAACCAACATTCTACCTGCTATATAATCACTTCGTAATTTACTTTTTCGAGTACCAGGTTTTTATAAGCTCGCTGTATGGTATAACCGAGAGATTCTCTCCACAACGGGCGATATACGATATCATCAATTGATGCTATACCTGCTATCTCGGTTGCTGTTCCACATAAGAAAGCGCTGTCGGCATTTTTTAAATCTTCTGTAGTTAATTTTTTCTCAATGCATTCTATATCCAGAACGGTGCAAAGTTCTTTTACGGTTGCACGTGTAATTCCTGGTAAAATATTTCCTAAAGATGGTGTAAACAGTTTTCCGTCTTTTTCAAGAAAGATGTTTGCTCCAGATGCCTCGGCAACAAAACCGTGCATATCCAAAAGCAAAGCCTCGTCATAACCTTTAATATTTGCCGCAGTAGTAGCTAAAATAGAATTAACATAGTTTCCACTCAATTTCGCCTCCATTGGAATCGATTTTGGGTTTGGCCTTTCATAATCAGAAACTGTTAATTTTAACAATTTGTTACCAGAATATGCATCCCATTCCCAGGCACAGATTAAGATCGAAACCCCACTCGGCTCGTTTAATTTCATGTTCGGGTGGCAAAATACCAGGGGACGGATATAAGCATCTTTCAGTTTGTTCAACTGAAGTAATTTATAGGTTGCTGCAATTAATTCCTGTTTATCCCATGGGAAAGGAATGTTTGCCAATTGGCAAGAACGCTCTAAGCGATCGAAATGGGCCGCGGCTTTGAAAATGCGGTTGCCGTTGTGTGTTTTATAGGCTCTAATACCCTCGAAAGCAGCATAGCCGTAGTGTAGCGACTGCCCGTAAAGGTCGGTACTGCTATTTACAGCTTTTTCGAACTGTCCATCAAGGTAAATAATCGTATTAGAATTATAGTATTTCATCTGTTTATTCTTATTGTTTTTAACCGTCAGATGGAGCTTACCATGATAAATAAGCATTCCATTTTTTATTTTGACTATTTATCATGGGCGGTTCATAATACTGTCTTTTTGTTATTTAAAAAAAGCGTCCCGTTTGTATCGGGACGCTTTAGGTATATTTAGTTTTTTAAAATCTATTTAAACTGCGTCCGCTTATTACCCCATAAAATGTTTAGGAGTAGGAGGTTAAGTAAAATGACAGGTAACACTACATTACCAGCTGCTTTTGCAGTAGTAGCGGTAGAAAATATGTTGTTCTGAATAGTCATTGTTATCTTATTGTTTATAAAAACCAATTTAGTTTTTGGTTCATTAATATGCAAGAGAAATCAGAAAAAAGTTAAATAAGAATATAATTTTGAAAATGAATCTATATTCAGAATATTATTCTTAATTAGAGTTGGATTAGTTATTTAATGCCGATAGCCGTAGACCAAATATCAAAACGGTATACAGTCTGTTTGTTATGCTTGCATTATAAATTTTCTATTTTTCTGCCTAAAACGAGTTAAAGGCTGTATGAAATTGAAAATTCTGGTCAGATTTTGATGTTAAAATGCTAAGAATTATTGGTGTTTTTTTGTGGATATTAAAGTATTATTAAACTGGCTTGATTGTTTATTGTAAAGTTGTGTAATTTAATATTAGAAACTATTCCTATGAAAATAATTTATATCTTTTTTGTTGTATTAATCGTATTATTTAGTGGTTGTTCCCCGTCAGATTCAACCTCACATCTCAAAATGGGGAACCAGGCCATTTTAACTTCTGATACGGTAAAATTATCTGTTAAGGTGGCAGGCAAAGGACCTGTTTGTATCTACTTACATGGAGGCCCTGGTCAGGACTTTCTTTCCTTTGAAAAAATGGGTGGAGCAAACCTGGAGAAATGTTTAACAATGGTTTACCTGGATCAAAGAGGATCTGGTCATTCGCAAAATGCAAAAAATTATAGTTTAGACCGGATTGTTCAAGATGTTGAAGAACTGCGGTTAAAATTGGGCGTAGAAAAAGTGTACTTACTTAGTCATTCATTCGGTGGTATTCTGGCCATTAACTATGCCTTGAAGTATCCAGAACATTTATCTGGCATCATCATGGCGAATACAATAGCCCATTTCATGAATCCAAACCAGGTGAAGGAACAAATTGAATATGGATATCGGTTACTAAAAAAGGATACCACTATAAATGAAACAGATTTTAAAAAATTAATGAACGGAGCGGCGCTGGTTAGAAAAAAGTTAAGCGCGGTGCATCTTGGATATAAATATATTGCCAATGATGTAAATACCGTTATCAAAATGGACAGCATCGAAAACTCCTATAAACGTACATCAGATTTCGGAATGACTCTTTTTATGCCTTTAATGGATAGCACAAAGATGCAGAAGTATCCAGAATATTTTAAAGATTATGCTTTACTTACCAGTGAAATTAAAACACCGGCCTTGATTATAACGGGTAAGGATGATCACGCTGTTGGACCGAACTATTACAAAAATTATAAATTTAAAAACCAAAAGGTAGTGCAATTAAACGGCTCGCACATGCTTTATTATGAAAACAGTAAGGAATTTACTGTGGCGGTTTGTGATTTTGTTAAACAATAACATAAACAAAAAACCTCCCTGATTTTTAAATCGGGAGGCTTTTTGTTTTCGTCGCTCTGAGTTCTTTTACAGATGCTGAAATAAATTCAGCATGACGAATAATTAGATTAAGCGACGCCTTCAGCTAAAACCACAATTTTGTTGTGAATAGCTTCTACTACACCGCCTTTAATAAAAAAGCGTTGCTCATCAGCTTTGTTTGCTTTTATAATAACTTCTCCATCTTCTAAAGTAGAGATGATAGGGGCATGGTCTTTTAAAATCTGGAAAGAGCCTAAAGTACCAGGAACCGTAACTGCTGTTACTTCACCTTCGAAAACTTTTTTATCTGGAGTTAATATTTCTAAATTCATTTTTTTTAGATTTAAGCATCAAGTAGCTAGTATCAAGTAGCAAGATCCTGTTTATAGTCCTGATACTTAATACTCAAATCTCGATACTAGTTCGCTTCTGCTAATAATTTTTTACCTTTTTCGATCGCATCTTCAATGCTACCAACCAAGTTAAATRCAGCTTCTGGATACTCATCAACTTCACCATCCATGATCATGTTAAATCCTTTGATGGTATCTTTAATGTCAACCAATACACCTTTTAAGCCGGTAAATTGCTCAGCTACGTGGAAAGGTTGAGATAAGAAACGCTGAACACGACGTGCTCTTGATACAACTAATTTATCTTCTTCAGATAATTCGTCCATACCTAAGATCGCGATGATATCTTGTAATTCTTTATAACGTTGTAAAGTTTCTTTAACACGTTGTGCAGTGTTATAGTGCTCATCACCTAAAACAGCTGGAGAAAGGATACGTGAAGTAGAATCCAATGGATCTACCGCAGGATAAATACCTAGTTCAGCAATTTTACGCGAAAGTACTGTAGTAGCATCTAAGTGGGCAAAAGTTGTTGCCGGAGCCGGGTCAGTTAAATCATCCGCTGGTACGTATACCGCTTGTACTGATGTAATTGATCCACGTTTTGTTGAAGTAATACGCTCTTGCATTAAACCCATCTCAGTTGCCAATGTTGGTTGGTAACCTACAGCTGATGGCATACGACCTAATAAAGCCGACACCTCAGAACCTGCCTGCGTAAAACGGAAGATGTTATCAACGAAGAAAAGGATGTCTTTTCCAGCGCCTTCGCCATCACCATCACGGAAATATTCAGCAACAGTTAATCCTGATAATGCTACACGTGCACGTGCACCAGGAGGCTCGTTCATTTGACCGAAAACCAATGTTGCTTTAGATTCTTTTAATTTTTCAGTATCAACAGCTTTCAAATCCCAACCACCTTTTTCCATTGAGTGTAAGAATTCGTCACCATAGTTGATAACACCTGACTCAATAAACTCACGAAGTAAATCGTTACCCTCACGAGTACGCTCACCAACACCTGCGAATACTGACAAACCAGCATAAGCTTTAGCGATGTTGTTTACCAACTCCATAATTAATACGGTTTTGCCTACACCAGCACCACCGAATAAACCGATTTTACCACCTTTTGCGTATGGCTCTAATAAATCGATAACTTTAATACCTGTAAAAAGTACCTCAGTTTCAGTTGATAAATCTTCAAACTTAGGAGGAGTAGCATGGATAGGACGACCATCAGTTTTATCAACTGTGTTGATACCGTCAATCGCTTCACCAACTACATTAAATAAACGACCTTTAATTTGGTCGCCAACTGGCATTTTAATCGCAGCACCAGTGTCAACTACGTCCATTCCACGAACTAAACCGTCTGTAGAGTCCATCGAGATTGCGCGTACACGATCTTCACCTAAGTGCTGTTGAACTTCTAAAACAATTTTTTGTCCATTTTCTTTCGTTATCTCTAACGCATCAAAAATTTTAGGTAGATGGGCATCATTAGCAAAGCTAACGTCAACCACAGGGCCGATAATTTGTGCTATTTTTCCTAAGTTAGGCATATCTGTTGTGAGTAAATTTATTACAGTCAATGAATTAAAGCTGTTTATAGGGGCTCCAATTCGGTTGGCAAAGTTAAGTTTTTCTTACTTAATTTTAAATATATATTATAAATTTTTTCAACATGGTTTTTATAGATAATTTAGAGCCATAAATAAGGCGTATGAAAACCATTTTAACAACAGGCAGCAACGGTCTTTTAGGACAGAAATTAACTGAAAAAATTCTCGCCGAAGGAAGGGTAAAGCTTGTTGCCACTTCTAAAGGAACAAATCGCTATCCGGTAAAGGATGGGTATAGATATGCAGAAATGGATATTTTAAATGCTGTTCAGGTTAGGGAAGTTATTGAAAGATACAGCCCTGATGCCATTGTGCACACCGCCGCAATGACCAATGTTGATATTTGTGAAGCTAATAAAACGCTTTGTCGCCATCTAAATGTAGATGCAGTTCAAACGTTGATATCAATATGTGAAGAAAAAAACATTCAACTTATTCATTTAAGTACCGATTTTGTTTTTGATGGTGCCGACGGGCCATATAGAGAAGAGGATGCAGTTAATCCGGTAAGTTATTATGGCGAATCGAAAGTACTGGCGGAAGAGCTGTTGAAGAACTCAAAAGCAAACTGGGCAATCTTAAGAACAATATTGGTATATGGGATAACCAGCGATATGAGCCGGAGCAATATTGTACTTTGGGCCAAAGAGGCATTAGAAAAAGCATCGCCTATTAATGTAGTAAACGATCAATGGCGTATGCCTACTTTAGCTGAGGATTTAGCTGAAGCCTGCTTATTGGCGGTAGAAAAAAATACAAAAGGAATTTATCATGTATCGGGTAAAGATTACATGATTATTGCAGATTTAGTGCGAAAAGTTGCTGATTTTTGGGGCCTTGATCAATCATTTATTAATGAAATAAGTTCTACAGGTTTAAACCAAACAGCTAAACGACCGATTAGAACTGGTTTTGTTTTAGATAAGACCATTAAAGATCTAGATTACCGTCCACATAGTTTTGAAGAAGGCTTGGCGATTTTGGATCAGCAGATGAAAAAAGATAATTAGTTCACTGGTCATAGTTCATTTGGGGGATGCAATACTAATGAACAAATGGCCGATGAACTATTGAACCAATTAATATATTTAACCCATAAAAAATACATAATGGCATTACAAGTTGGCGATAACGCCCCYGATTTCAAATTATACAGTTCAGATTTAACCGAAATTGCGCTTTCTGGTTTCAAAGGTAAAAAAGTAATTATTCACTTTTTTCCGATGGCTTTTACCGGAACATGTACAGAACAATTATGTACCATGCGTGATAATTTTAGCTATTACGAAGGGATAGATGCACAGGTAATTGGCATCTCAGTTGATTCTCCATTCTCTTTGGCTAAGTTTAAAGAAGTTCAAAGTTATCAGTTCCCTTTATTGTCTGATTTTAACAAAGAAGTATCAGCAGCTTATGGTGCTTTTTATGATGAATTTGTGTTCGGATTGAAAGGTGTTTCCAAAAGAGCGGCTTTTGTGATCAATGAAGAAGGAAAAATAGCTTATGCAGAAGTTTTAGAAGATGCACATGAGTTGCCTGATTTTAAAGCAATTAATGATACATTAAACGCATAAAGCATATTCTGCAAAAGAATATTTTGAGATTTTTTTAAAATTTAATTGGAAATTAAAATATCARATTATACCTTTGCAGTCCGTTAACGATACGGAAATGCATTTGTAGCTCAATTGGATAGAGCATCTCACTACGGATGAGAAGGTTTGGGGTTCGAATCCCTACAAGTGCACTTGAAGGGAGGATTGAAAAATCCTCCCTTTTTTGTCTACGATCATGACGCGTAAATCTCTCATTTTTAGTTAGTTAAATGAAAGCATATTCATGCTAGGTATTCGATAAATACCATTTTCCTAGTAAAGGTTTGAATCGAACACCAAGTCAATAAATTCTCGCTTTTCCAGTGTGT
>NZ_JBFTQI010000278.1:0-6900 GCF_056398925.1 Pedobacter sp. 01T416_2 | reverse complement strand
GCTGTAGTTTTCTCCAATAAAATAATATACAGGTGGTAAATTGCTGATGATTATTATCCCTAGGATGATGATCAATATTGTCTTATTTCGTTTTTTCATGTTTCAATTAATTACATGGGCCTTTACTTTCGGGCATTTTTCCTCCACCTTCGTTGATGTCTAAATTTGGGTTTGCTGCTTTTTGTTCCCGCAAAGCGCTTGCCATTCCGGCTGGTGTTTTGGCAGTGCTTACGCCTCCGGGGCCACCTAGTCCGATCTGGGTGGTGGGATCGGGAATGGGCAGGTTTCCGGCCTGTCCAGCTGCATATACAAATGCAGAGCAGTTGAAGTCGGTAAAGTGGTACTGCGCTGGTGGGCTGCTGACATAGTTGATGACTTTTTGAAAGTTTTCACTGTTGACGTAATAGGTGGAGCTGATATTGTATTCTCCTAAACCATTGTCCAGGATCTGCGATTTTGAATCGAGTTTTTCCAGGCCTGTGCCGGTGGGGTAGAAGCCGATGGTCTGGGTGATGGTGGTGGTGCCGCTGGTTTTGCTTAAGGAGATGGCGACGTGGCCGAAGGCGTTCTGGCCGACGTTGAAGAAGGTGCCGGGCTGGGGTTCGACGACGTAGATGCGGATGGTGAAGGCGGCGTTGGGGTCGGTGATCTGGGAGAAGCAGTCCATCATTTTTTCGGGGTCGACTTTGCTGTTGTTTTCCCCTGGAAGGTTGGAGGGGGCTGGGGGAGTGGGATCTGGTGATACTTGTCCGCCGCCTCCACCGCCGGATGGGAGTGAGGTGCTGTTGGTGGTATTGCCTCCGTCTCCAGATGACCAGCTCATGCCGTCGTCGTAACTGGTGTAGCTGCAGATCAGTTCGGCATGGACGGTGAATTCCCCGTTGGCGTTGACGTAGCTGTCTTGTAGCCAGGTGCAGCTTTCGGTGAACTGTATGGTCATGGTTTTTCCCTGCTGGCCTTTTGGGGGATTGAGGTCTTTTAAGCGCTGGCCGGGTTGCGTGGTGAGCTTTTCTGTGGTGGCGATCTGTCCGACCTGTTTTCCTTCGCTATAGATCTGTCCGTTTTTTAGACGGTAGTTGAGGTCGTAGCTGAATACCCTTCCGGTGAAGGTTTTGCTATTGATGTTTGTTCCTTTCTGGAGGTAGATGGCATCAGGGATGATTTCCAGGATGCGGGCTTCCAAGGCTTTTGTGTTTGGATTTTTTCTGATGGCAAGCTGGCGGTAGCCCTGTTTGACATTTTGATAGACGGGCTGGCCCTGAAGCCTGATCTTCCAGGTATTGCCTTTCGGACTGGGGCTGTTGGCAGCGGTTTCCCAATGGACCCGGATGTTGCGGATAGCGGTGGTGCTGTCTGGTTGCTCTTTTATAAGCTGTCCCAGATAGGCTTTGGCTTCTGTCCTGCTGAGTGTGATGATATCTTCCGCTGGCCTGGTGTCTGCGCCTTTGGTGTTTTGGATGTTTTGCTCTTTTTTACAGGCAGAGAGGCTGAGCAGGATGAGGGCAAGTATATTAAGTTTTGTTTTCATGGGATGCTGGCTTAGTGAAAAATGGCTCCTGGTTTTGGGCTGTTTTGTGTCTGCTGACACATTTTGAGTTTTTTCCTGCGGATACGGCTCAGGGTTTCGCGGCTGATGCCGAGGTAGGAGGCGATATTCTGCTGGGTGGTCTGCTGTTCGATTTCGGGGTGGGTTTTGAGCAGCAGGTCATAACGGTGCTCAGGCGTTTGAGTACGGAGGAAAATGGCGCGTTCTTCGCTGAGGATGTAGTATTTCTGGGTGACGATCCTGCCCAGTAAGTTGCCTTCCCTAAAGTCGGCGTAATAGGCGTTAAGCTGGTTCCAGGTGATGGACTGGAGTTTGCAGTCCTGCAGGACTTCGATGTATTCGTGGGCGGGCTGTTGGGCGAAAAAGCTGTAGACGGAGATCATCAGGTCGCCTTTGCCCATGAACCAGGTGGTGCATTCTTTTCCGTTTTCATCGATGAAATAAGCGCGCAGGAATCCCTTGCGGATAAAGTACAGTCTTCTGGCGGTTTCGCCGGGACGGAGCAGGAGTGTTTTACGCGGAAAGGTCTGGATAAGGTTTTCCTGGTTGACCCTACTTTGCAAAGGCGCGGGCAGGGATGTGATGAAGCCTAAAGTCTGGAGCAGGTCGGCTTCTTCTTCGGTTAAATTTTGCATAGGTGATCGATTGTGTCACAGATCAACCTTTCGCTGCTTTAAGCGGATTAATATTGTCCTATCGGAACGGATACTATTTTTTAACGGTGAATTGCGGGTTTTAGTATGGGGTGGGGTGATGGCTGTTCTAGTGTCTAGATTGGGGCTCTTTTGTTTGTTCGTTTATTTTTGGTTAAAGGATTAAGGTATGAAAAAAGAAGAAGCATTGTTGGTTGTGGCGGATGTGGCTCAGGCTGCGCTAGAGGTCTATGAAAAGGAGAAGGCGCCATTGGCCCAGATGCGGGAGGTGGTGCTATTGGTGAAGGATAGGCTGTCGGAGCTTAAGGCTATGGTAATGGAACAGGGTTTTGGATCGGTGGAGGAGGAGATCGGTTTTTTTAAGGTGGTGTGGCCGGCGGTGTATAGCTGGCAGGTTTATGCGGCGGACCGTTTTGCGGTGGAGCTGAGGAGGCCTGTGGATGAACGGGGAAAGGTGATGGGTTATCTTCGTGGGGAGCTGGATTATGTGCAGAAGATTTTTTTACGCTATCCGGTGCAGTTTGTGTATTTCAGGCAGGGGATGGAAGGGCTGGACAGTGCTTATTTTTTGGGGGAAGGGAAAAGGGATGTGGCGCTGGAAGGGCTGGATGTAGATGCTGATGGACAGTTCGCTGGACCATGGAGTTATCTCTGGGCAAAGTTTATGGCGGGGGAAAGGTTGAGGGATTATTTATTGGCGGAACTTGCTGGGCTGGAGGTTGGTATAGGAGGTGGCGAGGCAATTACTGTTCCAGCGAAGCCGGTCCGTACGGGCGGGATGCGCTGGACGGGGGAGAAGGTGAACCTGATCGAGCTGGCGCATGCGCTGTTTGTGTCGGGGCAGATTGATAACGGCAAGGTGGGGATTACGGAGTTTTTTGAGCGGATGGGCAGGTGTTTTGAGATTGATCTGGGAATCCCCAAGCGGGGTTTTGATGATCTCGGTTCTCGGAAACGGTTGAGCAGGACGCATTTTCTGGAGGTGCTACGGGAGGGGCTGAATAAGAAGTTTGATGATGCGGATACTTTTGATCCCAGAAAGGGGAGGTTTTGAGCTGATAAAAAAAGGATAATCAATTTAATGATTACCCCTTATCTAAATTAATGCTCTCTGGCTTTCGCCGGATGTAAGGCGCTCATCCCTTACACTGCAATTATACGAAAAAAAATGTTTTCTGGTTTTTTATATGATAGCAATTGTCCTGAAGGAAGATGGTTGACCGCACTTAATTTATAACCAATAGCATATGGAAGGACCAGTTTTAGTGAACTGTTGGGAAGGTATTCTGAGAATTAACACAATTATCTTACTGTTATTCATAACCTCTTGAAGGGGTGATTTAAAAATCGACAGAAAAATGCAGCGCGTTTCCAAGAGGAGGTTACACTTGCTGGATGTCTCAGTAGTTCTAGTATAAACAGATCACAGGCTAACATATCCAAGCCAGAATGTGTTTCTACTTAGGATTAAAATTCAACTTCGCAGCTACGATCTATTAGAGTCCCGAATTTTATCGGACACATTCAGTGGGATCTCACAAGAAAAATGGTTTAAGGTGTTTTTCTTTTTTAGTATATAATCTTCTGTATGCAGTAATTTCAAACGTCGTTCGATGTTGTTGATGGCATCATCGAAGCCGTTCGTATCAAGATTTGTTTTTTTCTGCTTGAATTCAAAAGATAAGATGTTTTTATCGGCATCGACGTTGATATTTACGGGGTTTTGTAGTTCACTGGTAATCCCATATTTAACGGCATTCTCCAATAATGAAAATAATAGTAGGGGAGGAATTTCAACATTTAGATTTGTGTCATATTTAATATCAACATAGAATTCATCCATATTTAAACTTTTATGAAGTTTGATATAGGTGTCTAAACATTCAAGTTCTTTTTCGAGTTCAATTAAGGGGACATTGCTATTGTAGATCATGTACCGCATAATGGAAGAAAGCATCAACAGTTCCTCTGCCGTATCATCAAGACTTTCTCTTGCTTTTAAATGCATTTGATCTAAAGATTGGACTAGAAATGCAGGATTAAGTTTTGCTTTGAGGTATTGAGTCTCAATGAAATTCTGTTGAGCGTTCATAATCTCCTGACTTTTTTTCTTTGTAAAAAAGTCTATTGTCATCATGAAGATTAAACTTACAGACATTACAAGCCCCGATAGTAAAAAAGAAATAAAAAAAACAATGATATAATGTGAATAATTTTGGGGYAATGAAGCATCATTGATGTGTATGCCCCTTGAGAATAAGTAAAAGATCGCTGTCTTGAAGACCGATACAAAAAGGATGGTTAAGCAAAAAAAAACTATGAATAGTTTATAGTTTTTAACTTCGGTTATGAATTTTGGGAATAGATAAAAATAATTGAAGTAGAATGCCGCTATATTAGTGAGGAATAATATGATGTGTTGAGGATCATATAACTCATTGATGTTTTTCTTATCAAGTTGAAAGATGAGAACATAAGCACCAAAATATAGCGCCCAGAAAATTATGTGTAAAAGCCATATGAAAATGTTCTTCTGCATAAATAAGATGATTATAATGTTCAATGCCAAATTACAAATTTTCTTTTTTCATTGCCGTGGTTCTATACAAACGCACCTTTTCTATCGACGAATGGGCATTTATAGCGAACTAACCTGCTATTTGAAGGTTTGAATAACCATGGCTTAAATCGTTCCATAATCAAAAAGATAATAACATTTATAACCGGAAAGAAATAAAAACAAAAAAGCCTGGCTTCTGCAGACAGCAGATTTATGCCAAGCTTTCTATTAGACTGTCCAAAAACAAATTAAATCATAAAGACTTTGTTGTTTTTGAATAATAATGGGGCCAGTTGATTAGGGACAGATATTAATATCTGGCAAATGGCAACCATATTCATCATTTATTACAGAAACTTCTCCTTCTCCCATGCCGTCTGATTCGTCACAGCCCCATACGGTTTCATTGAAACAGAATTGTGGGCCTAAGGCTGTTGATACCAATACTTCGGTAGTTGTGCCGTCTCCACCTTTAGCTGTTTGGGCATGTTCTGGTTTTAGCTCTGTAATAAAGCTTAGAACTTTAAGTTCTTCAATGTTTAGTTTTTTTTTCATTTTGATTTGATTTTAATAATTAATTATTGGTTAAACTTTAATTTAATTGTTCTGCAGGTGTTACTTTTGGTATAAAAATGTAGGCATCATAAGATTCAAATAAATTTAATGTTCTGAACCGGGGCTTACCYCCATCTGTTGCGCCAACATTGTAAAAGATCCGATTTGAATTTGCCCAAGACCGAGCCATCGTTTTATTCAAATCCATAAAAAACGGAACTTTGAAAGTTTTTAGAATCTCAAATGAAAGATTATCTTCACTCGGCGGTAGGTAAAATATTGACTTTTGATTGGTCCTCGTACTAATAGCCCGAAATCCTCCTTGAGCAAAATCAGAATAAATACAATAGTACTTGTCCCCCATTGCTGCTCTTAGGTAGGTCCCGGTTCTTTTTTGCTTGACCAGGTTAAAAAAATAACCTTCGACTGATTTTTTTACATGAACATTGTGAGCTGCAAAAAAGGCTTTTGACTCCTTTCCATAAAAGCTCAATATGGAAAGAATATTTTCTGCCCTACATTTGTCAATAATCTGACCACGCCCATAATAGCTAACTTCATTGATCTTGATGTAATGTTTTATTAGCTGAACGCAGGTTTGTAAAATGAAGTAATTGTTTCGGTTTGAATAAATCTGACTGTTTTTTTTAGCTAGATTTTGTATTGTTAAGCTGACTTGCGTTAGTAGGAGATTAAATGGCTTTGAGTTTTTTTCTAAATGATAAAGCTGATTTATCGATTTTATTAATCCAATGCTTTCTTCGTCCGACTGATCTTGTAGCACATATTTTACTAATCTGGATATCTTTAATACATCTTTTTCATCAACGCCATAAAAGCGCACTTTCCGTTCATCAGAATTAAAAGCGTTATATTTTCTTATCCAATCGAGAATGTCCAATACCTCTGAGGTTGACCATACCCAAGAACTCTGGTTTTTGAGTAACTCCTTAGGATCTCCTTTACCGGTTAAAACAAAATCGTTGATTTTAACCGTATTTGCAAAGTCTGTTTCCACTAAAAAGAAGCGGTAATTACAGTTTTCTACGAGATATTTAAAAAAAGCCAGTCTGTAAACATTGAATTCGCTACTGCCGTGGGTACCCTCTCCAAAAGAAATAATCTGTGACTTATCACCAATCTTTTTCAAAAACGACAAATCTTTCCCTGTAGCGATCTCATTTGTCCCGGATCTTGTGATCGATACCGGTCCCCAGGAAGGAATTCCGTAGAAAGCGTATTTATAAATAAATACAGAAAGAAAAATTAATAATGTGATTGAGAGAATCAATAGATATTTTGTTTTCGTCATTGAGAGCTGTTAATTTGACTAGGCTATTACTTACATATGTTGTCAGTATTGTTCTATACAATAATAAGAAATATTTGTAAATATAAAAACCATTAAAAAATTTTATTGAAACCTTGGGGATTGATTAATTTAATGACAATTGGTCTTTAACCAGAGAGTAATACAGTTTTTGGTTAGAGATCAATTGATCATGTGTACCTGTTTCAAGAATTTCACCTTTTTCCATCACAATAATCTGATCAGCGTTCTTAACTGTACTGAGCCTGTGTGCTAC
>NZ_JBFTQI010000277.1:0-6947 GCF_056398925.1 Pedobacter sp. 01T416_2 | reverse complement strand
CCTCATACACATAAGCATCCGGAGTTATGGTAACAATATTGGTATCCATAACTTCGTCAATAGGCAAATTTGAATTCAGTTGTTTGGCAATTACATTATCCCTTAAAGTAATATCGGTTACGAAGCCCAGATAAACATCCTGATCATTTTTAATAAAGAGGCAACTGGTTTTCTGTTCTGACATTTTAATTGCAGCTTCAAAAATAGGTGTGCCTGGGCTGCAACTTACTATCTTTTTAAAAGTAATGTCTCCAATACGAGCGGTATAAATTTGATCGGCTAGTTTATCTTCCATTAAAAAATCCCTGTAAAATTCTTTTAAATGAAAATTCTTTTGTCTTTTTCTTTTCCAGGTTAAAAGTATGCTCCTGATGGTAGGCTGAAGTTAAGCTAATTTTGCCTGTTTTTAAAAGATGAAAGAAAATCTTTGCGGTGTTTAGTGTATCAGATAAAGCATTGTGCGTATTTTCGGGTGCTTCATTAAATAAAATGGTATAAAATTTATCCAGCTTTAAATGACTGATTACCGTATTGGTGATGTAAGGTGCGCTTGCCTTCATCGTACAGAAAAAAGCCAGGTTTTTAAATATATTTTCCTTTCCGATGCGGTATAATTCAACATTCACCATATGATAATCGAGCTCAATAAAATGTCCGATCACTAAAGGCTTGTATTTTTCTATATCTTCAGAAAACTGTAACATCACTTTTTCTTTGTTTTCGCCATGTGTATGCAGATATTCAGGGGTAATTTTGTGGATTTTTAATGCAGCCTTATCAATAGTGAAATCTATATTTTTTATGTAGTGATTCTCCCGCTTAATTTCCTGATAAAATTGATCATAAATAATCCAGGCAATTTGGACAATATGAGGCCAGTTCTTTTCTTTAGAATAAGGCGCCGTCCAATTTTTAGGCAGACCTGAAGTTTCGGTATCAACAACGAGGAAGTATTCTTGCAATTTTAACGTGGTTAGATGAACTATTTCAAAGGTAATTATTTAACAATATAAACTGTAATTATTCATATATCCTTTAATAAGGGCGATTGTTAAATAAAGTGTTTTTTTATTTGTTAAAGTGAAAGATTAACACTTATTTGGTGTTAAAATTCAATTAAAATATGCGCTCTCTATTATTTAGCTCCTTAGCCTGTTTATTGTGCCTTGGTTCTGCTTTTGCCCAGGAAAAGCTCGGAGAAAACATGCATTTCAAAAAACTTGATAACGGTTTAGAAGTGCTGGTTGTTGTAGACCGGACAGTGCCACTGGTTACCATCGAAATGGCCTGCAGAAATGGTTCTTTTACTGAAACCGACGAATTTAACGGCTTAAGTCATCTTTACGAGCATTTATTCTTTAAGGCTAACAAGGATTATCCCGATTTCGAACGTTTAAATTCGAGAATGAACGATCTGGATATCAATTCGAATGCCACTACGCGGGAAGAAGTGGTTAATTATTTTTTTACCCTTCCTGCTGCTAATTTAAAACCCGGATTAAGTTTAATGAATTCCTCAATCCGTTATCCAAAATTCATAAAAGAAGATATGGCTTTGGAAAATGAAGTGGTAAATGCCGAATTTACAAGACACGAATCGAGTCCGGTATTTGCTTTGATAGAGGCCAATTCGCGACATATGTGGGGTGCAAATTATTCCCGCAAAAATGTAATTGGTAGCCACGAGGTAATTTTATCAGCTTCTCCATCAAAAATGGATTCCATTAAAAATAAATATTATTGGCCAAATAATTCAGTTCTGGTAATTGCTGGTGATGTTAAAGTTGATGAAGCTTTTAGTTATGTAAATTCTGTTTTTGGAAGCTGGAAACGATCGCCGGTTGATCCTTTTGTGAAATGGCCAATACCTGAGTTTAAGCCGCTTCAAAAAAACGATTATTATTTTGTAGAATCGAATAAAAGCCCTGTTCCGTTTATGCTGTTTAGCTRGCATGGTCCAGATACCAGAAACGATATTCCGGCCACTTATGCTGCTGATGTTTTTTCTTTTATTGTGAATCAAAACGGTTCTAAAATGAAACAGGCGCTTATTAATTCAGGATTAGCCCAACAGGCTGATGTGAATTATTATACGCAAAAATATACAGGCCCAATTAGTTTAATGGTGAGTCCTAATCCGGCAAAAATAAATGAATGTTACCAGGAGGTGCTGAAGCAAATTTCGCTTTGGGCCAATGAAGATTATTTATCTGATCTGCAGATTGAAAGAGCCAAAAGACTATTATCTATAGAACAGGTAGAAAGGAGAGAGGTTACTTCTGATTATGCACATTTACTTTCCTTCTGGTGGGCTTCGGCATCGATTGATTATTATACCCATTATGAAGAAAATGTAAATAAAGTAACAAGAAAGGATTTACTTGATTATGTACGCAAGTATATTAAAGATAAACCTTATTGCGCTGGCCTAATGATGGATAAAGCAGGTATGAATGAAGTGAAGCCAGAAACATTTTTTAAATCACCCAAATAACCTAACGCTCGATGAAAAGATTCATATTTTTTATAAACTTTATCTTAGTTTTTCATATTGCCAACGCGCAAACCAAAGCCATTTCATTTGATGTAAACGGTTTAAAGGTGATTTTAAAACCTACCCAGAAGGAAACAGTTAGTATGAGCATGTTTTTTAAAGGTGGCGTAATGAATTATAATGCGGAAAGGGCAGGAATTGAAAATCTGGCTTTAGCATCTGCCGCTACCTGTGGTACTAAAAATTATAGCGTTGTCGATTATCAGGAGTTGGCTGATGAATATGGTATTGATATTTCTGGTTCATCTACAACTGATTATGGTACCATTAGCATGGACTGTATTTCTAAGTATCTTGATCAAGGCTGGAAGCTTTTTTCGGATGCTGTAATTAATCCGGCTTTTGATAAAACAGAGTTTCAAACGACTAAAGAACGTATGATTACGGGTATTTATCATAGTCAATCTGATCCTGAAACAAGGATTGAGCAATTGAGCATGGAAAGTATGTTTAAAGATTCGCCTTATAGCACTAATCCTTTGGGCACAAGCAAAACTGTTGGTGGTTTTACTGCCGAAATGGTTAGTAATTATTATCATAACGAATTGTTGAATAAGAATAAAATGTTTTTGGTCGTAGCTGGGAACATCACAAAAGAAGAACTTGAAAAGAAGATTCAAGCTTCTTTCAGCGCGCTTAAAGGAAAAGTTTATACGCCACCAGTTTACGATCGTAAAACTTTAACAGGGGAGCATCTGGTAATCGAACAAAGAGATATTGCCACGAATTACATGAGTTGCATTATGAATGCCCCAACCATGACGAATGCCGATTATTATGCTTTTGTACTAACCATTAACGCATTAAGTGGCACTATGAATTATGAACTGAGAACTAAACTTGGTTTATCATATGCACCAGGAGCAACCGTTAAGGTGCAACAGATTCCATATACCTCTATGTTTGTAAGTACCACTCAACCCAAAAAAGCTTTTAAAGCAATGATTACGGTATACAACAATATTAAAGAAGGGAAGTATGGTGAACGTTATCTTGAGGCATTAAAAAAAGAACATCGGGATAGATACTACAGGCATCAGGAAAGCGCAAGTTCGATTGTGAAAGATTTGGGTGAAGCTGAAGTACTTGGCGATTATAGTATTACCGAGAATATGGTAGCTAATATTAACAAGGTAAGCTTGCAGAATATGAAAGATTCTTTCGGAAAATATTTAAAAGGTGCCATTTGGATATACCTAGGTGATGAACAGGTAGGTAGGGCAGCTTTTCAGTAATAGCATTCGTCATTGTGCGAGGAGGAACGACGAAGCAATCTTATAAGATGAATTAAAAGATTGCTTCGTCGGTTGAAAAAACCTTCTCGCAATGACGATAAAGAGGATGCGCTTTATTTACCAATCAACAAAAAGGCCACAGCAGCTAATACAGCGCCTATTATCGGTCCGACAATAGGTACCCAGGCATAACTCCAGTCGCTACTTCCTTTTCCTTTCATTGGGATTAAAAAGTGAATAATCCGAGGGCCCAAATCTCTTGCCGGATTAATAGCATATCCGGTTGTTCCACCTAAAGCCAAACCAATTACCCACACCAAAAACGCTACCGGGATTGCGCCCATTGAGCCTAATCCAATAGGGGTAACCGTTTCTTTAGTGCCCATACTCGCATCAGTAAAATAAAAGATCACAAATATTAAAACGAAAGTGCCTATAATTTCTGACACCAAATTTGACGACATATTTCTGATGGCTGGAGCGGTTGCAAAAGGAGCAGCCTTTAAACCTTGGTCATCTGTAGCATCAAAATGATCTTTGTAAATAAGCCAAACCAGGAAAGATCCTGTCATGGCACCAGCCAGTTGTGCAATAATATAAAATGGCACCAATGCCCAGCTGAATCCCTTCCCGATTGCAAGTCCGAGGGTTACAATTGGATTTAAGTGCGCCCCACTGTACGGGCCGGCAACAACAACCCCTACAAATACGGCAAGTGCCCAGGCGGTTGTAATTACAATCCAACCACTATCGTTGCCTTTAGTACCTTTAAGTACTACGTTAGCCACTACACCATTTCCTAAAAGAATCATTAGTGCAGTACCAATAAATTCTGCGAGATATACATTCATATAATTAAATTCTTATCCGATTAAAATTGTTCAATTAGTCTTCTGCATTTACCCTGGCTGCTTTTATAGCCCTATTCCAGCCCTTTATTCTTTCGGTATTATCAATTCCTTCCTCAGCAACAAAAGTTCTGTTGATTTTCCATTGCGAGCGGATCTGATCTATACTTTTCCAGAAACCAGTGGCTAATCCGGCGAGGTATGCAGCACCAATAGCGGTAACTTCGGTTACATCGGGTCTGATTACTTTACAGTTTAACAGATCGGCCTGAAACTGCATCAATAAATCGTTAGCTGTAGCACCACCATCTACCCTTAATTCGGCAATATTTACGCCTGCATCTGCTTCCATAGCTTTCAAAACATCCATGGTTTGATAGGCAATACTTTCTAAGGCTGCCCTTGCAATATGCGATTTGTTTGTACCTCGGGTTAATCCTGTTATGGTACCACGGGCATGCTGGTCCCAGTGTGGAGCACCTAAACCTGCAAAAGCAGGAACAACATAAACCCCATCGGTATCTTTTACTTTTTTAGCTAATGTTTCCACATCTGCTGATTTAGAAATGAGCCCCATTTCATCGCGAAGCCACTGTACCACCGCACCACCAATAAAAATACTCCCTTCTAAAGCGTAATCTACCTCACCATTAATCTGCCAGGCAATAGTGGTTAATAGATTATTGGCTGATATTTTTGGCTTCGACCCGATATTCATTAGCATAAAACAGCCAGTACCATAAGTGTTTTTTACCATCCCGATCTCGGTGCACATTTGCCCGAATAAAGCAGATTGCTGATCGCCGGCTATCCCTGCAATAGGAATTTTTGCTGCCAGTATGCGTCCTGCGGTTTCACCATAAACTTCACTTGATGATTTTACTTCAGGAAGCATGGCTTTCGGTATCGAAAAAAGCTCAAGCAATTCATCGTCCCAGCTTAAAGTGTGGATGTTATAGAGCATCGTTCGTGATGCATTACTGACATCGGTTACATGTTTTTCGCCTGCTGTTAATTTCCAGATTAACCAGGTATCGATGGTTCCGAAAGCAAGTTTTCCGGCTTCCGCTTTTTCCCTTGCCCCGGCAACATTTTCTAAGATCCACCTGGCCTTAGTAGCCGAGAAATAAGAGTCTATAATCAGACCCGTTTTTTCCTGTATTTTATTGGCCAGCCCTTGTGCTTTAATTTCATCACAATAGGCAGAAGTACGCCTGTCCTGCCAAACAATGGCATTGTAAATTGGTTGTCCGGTTTCTTTATCCCAAACCACAGTGGTTTCTCGCTGATTGGTAATGCCAATAGAATCGATATCGCCTACGGTTAAGCCTGCTTTAACGATCACTTCTGTTACAACCGCCAACTGTGTCGACCAGATTTCCATTGGATCGTGCTCTACCCAGCCGGCTTTGGGATAAATCTGTGTGAATTCTCGTTGTGCAATGGCAACAATTTCGCCATTGTGATTAAAAATAATTGCTCTCGAACTTGTGGTTCCCTGATCGATAGACAAGATGTATTTACTCATAATTAGGAATTTGGTTAATTGGCTAAAGCCGATTCGGTTATTTTAGGTGTTGAATGATAAATATAACCATCGGCTAATTTATTAAAAGTTTCGATTTGGTTAGTTTCCCAGTTTTTATCAGCAGATAATTCTTTGGCCAGGAGCGAAGCTACCCTGGGTGCCATATCTTTGGCCGCTTGTGCATTAATAAACAAGATCCTTAATCTCCTGCTTAAAATATCTTCTACTGTTTCGGCCATTTCGTTTCGTGCAGACCAAATTACCTCAGCTTCTGTATAAGGGAATGCAGGATGTAATTTATTGCCAAGACTTGGATCTTGCGTAATTAATGCTTCAATTTTACTGCGATCCGATCCATAGATAGCCAAATGACTATCTGTTGTAGTGGTTAAACTACCATGTATGCTTAAATTTTGGGTTACGCATGCTTTCGATTCTAAACCAGCATGAGTAATGGCTAAATCAACCGTTTCTTCTGCCATTCGGCGATAGGTGGTCCATTTACCACCAGTAATGGTAATTAATCCCTTTGCAGAAACAATAAGTTTATGGTCTCTGCTAATTTCTTTTGTACTATTTCCATCTCCGTTGGTTGGAGCGGCCAATGGGCGCAAACCTGAGAATACACTTAAGATATCTTTTTCCATGGGCTTGCGGTTAAAATAACTCGCCGCTGTACTCATAATAAAATCTACCTCTTCTTTTAATGCTCTGGGTTCTAAACTATGTTCGTTTAAAGGGGTGTCTGTTGTACCTACCAGTAAATGTTCGTGCCATGGAAC
>NZ_JBFTQI010000276.1:0-6951 GCF_056398925.1 Pedobacter sp. 01T416_2 | reverse complement strand
GCCTTAGGCTTTCCATGCATATCGTTCAGTTCTATACAATAGCCTTGAGATAATACCAATTCTTCTATACTGCTGGTTTGAATAAGAGAATAACTACTTTGTGGTTTGGGGTTATATTTTTTTAAAGGCAAAATATTAACCCTTACCGGAAAGTCTCTAGCGGTATAAAACTCATTAACAACGTACCCGGTTTTAGGGATCTGATCAGGAGGAAGAGCACCACTTGCATCAAGATCTTTTACAGTTATTTTGCTATAACCAACACTTGGTGCTGGGTATAAAGACTCTCCAAAAGGCGCTTCCAATTCGAAATAATTATTAATCGTACCTTTTATTTTCTGAACATAAGGCACCGGCTCCTTTAGGGCATTTTCATCATTACCAATAGACGGCTCATAAGTAGCTACACCACTGCTTATTTTTTTTCCATTGCCCGATTTAGTTGTGTATTCATAACGCTGTCCATAAATCCCCTTGGGTGCATTTGTGCCAGTTAGTACATCCCATTCATCTTTTATAGTAACCTGCTTAACCCTAGCGCCACCACCTAATTTTGCTGATGACGTTAAGCTTATACGTGCAAAAGATTTCCCTGCTTCAACTGTACTACAATAGCCTTTTCGAAGTGCCTTTTGATAAAAATTTTCGCGAAGTTCTTTTAAGTTTCCAGCGGCGTTCATCACTGCACTAACCGCTGCAGCTACTCCTGTGTTACGATTATCTCCTACCCTGTTTTGGTAACCTGGATATGCAAATTTCGGATATTCGTTTTTCATTTTTTGCCAGGCGGCAAAACGGATAGGATTGGTTGCTGGTCCGCCCTCAGCTATTTGTTCTAGATTAAGCTTTGCTACTCCCGAATTAACCGTAACTGAAGTTACTCTACAATAAGCCGACACAAAATCGACTCCATTATTACTGGAAGGTGCATTTGCTGTACTAACATTAATTTGCGATTTGGTATAGATATAGTCAGATCCATTTAAATAGGTGTTCTTAAACCATTGGGTTTGATCTTGTCCCAACGGAGGAACCGAATCTATATTAAGTTGTATGGCATTCGCATTACTTAAACCTGTACCGTCGGGAAAACCATAAGGAACCATAACTGCTGCATGCTTGTTTTGCACATAAGCATAATCATCTGCTTCGTATTTCACTTCTATATTCCCACCGGAAGGTAATTCGATATTACTAATATGCCATAAACCCGCAACCTCATCGGCATATGCTTTATCCTGGGTTGCGTAAGGGTATTCCTCATTTGTTAAATTTCCGGGATTAGTTTGATTTTTATAGTTGCCCCAACGGTCTGTCATCATCGTTCCATAAGGGATATCGACGCCATTAATTTTTGAGTTATATGTAAACACATAAGGATGATATTGGCCCTTATGGGTATTTCCATACTCAAACCAAACCTTTTTTAAGGTTAATTTACCGCCTCCGCTTGCTATCGAATTTGGTGTATTCGGGCATAGATCATATCCATATTCAAATTTTACAACCTTAATGGGTTTGCTTAAATTCTCTTTGGAATATAAACGGATCTCTTTTAGGCATTTTTGCCTTGTCCCCAGGTCTAAAGCACCTTTCCAATCTGTTACGCCTAAACCATCGAGTCTGTCTTCTGTGATAAAAAAAGCAATCTTAGTTTTTGATTCTATTGAATGTACATAGTAAATTTCCTTTTCACCATAAACGATAGATCCCTTATCATCATCAGGATCGGCAAGTAAGGCCCTGTTTAAGCTGCCTTCCGGCACATGCGAATCTCCATTTTTCTTATTGCCGAAAGGAGTGCGCCACTTATATGAATCAATTTTGCTGTAGTTAAACTTAATCCCAGTCCCGTTGTCGTCTAAACTTATTCCATCTCCCGTTTTATCTACATAGTCGGGCGATAAAATTCCACTGATCAGATAGCTGTAAACATATGCAGGTTGCGAATCCTTATGATAATAATTATCAAGTCCCTGATTATCATGATTAATTTCATTGCCATTCATAGGCACATCTACTTTACCCGTACCGTTATTTCCAGCATTGTTTACCGCAAATGAAATTTCTTGTTGTTCTTTATTATAAACCGGAGTACCATATACCATCCGCTGGCCAGAGGTATTGGTTACTGTTATTTCAGAGATATGATGCGGTTTATGAATACCAACGGTCCTGCCAATATTTGTACGTATAGTCTCCGAATACCGCGGATCAAAATTTTGTCCATCAATAAAACTATAGGTTTCTATCTCTTTGTTAAGACCGGCCATTGAGGCTTCTAATCCCGTCAGATAAGAAATTGAAGTACTCAGAATTTCACGTTTGTCTTTTTCTATTTTTCCAGCTACAGGCAATACATTACTGCTAAAATTGTTTACCGTGCTAAAACTTGATGATGCTGTTTTATTTGAAGTTGAAATCGAAAGTGGAGTTGACGCATATATCTTCGATACCATCGAACTATCTTCAATATTTTTGTCTTCGGCATTTCGAAAGAAAACGTGTTGCCTGGCAGGATCAGTAGTGGGTTCATCCTGAAAATCACCATTTTTTAAATAATTGTTGTCATTCGTCCATTTCCTGGTCACATTCGAGGTTGATTGATTGAAAGCAGTTACACCACCATGTGCATATGTGCCAAATCCAATATCACCACCCGTACTGTTTACTTCAGAATGATCTGCAACCTCATTATCAAAGTAAACACCAGTGCCCCCCCTATAGAGCCTAAATTGGCCAGAACCTACCTGGCTGTTGTACGCAAATACATCTGGCGTAGCAATTGGCAAAGCCAGGTTTGGCAATTCGGGAATTACCGGATTATCTTTTTCTCTAATATAATCATGCAAAGCTTTTCTTTGATTTTTTCCGCGCTCGGCATACAAATACCCGTATTCAGGATTTCTGAAATTGCCGCCATTAGAGATATACCTTTCACTCTTATAACCTGTTCCACCTGCACTAGCGTAAACGCCAAAAACAGTTCCACCAACATCTATACTAAAAGAACCATACCTAGAAGTATAGGGTACCTGGAGTTTTGGCATTATCGGCTCTGTATTATAGGAAATAGATGAGGAAGTATTATAAGTTATAAAACTCTTACCGAAACTTAACGTTTTCAACCCAGAACGGCTATTATAGCCTAAAGAGGAAGTAAAGCCTGCATTTACAACAGCTTTTTCTTCTTTAATAGCGTGAATAGATAAAGATGCATTAGGTGTTACATCTACGCCCGAAGCTGTGTTTGATAAAATACCAATCCCGAGTCCGGCTGTAAGCTGACCGTCATTAATCAGTGAAAAAGACATTCCAGCATTTGCACCAATTTCGGCTCCTATGCCTGTATAATTATCACTAAAAATGCCAAAAGTTAATGAGCCGTTCAACCCACCTCCTCCTTTTCTAAAAGCTGTGTTTTTACCGAAAAATTCAACTTTAGCCGTTAATTTTCCTCCAACGGTAATTTTAGGCTTCGTAAATTGTTCTGTTATTAGTTCCTCCCCGCTCAAATCGTCAGGAATACCTCTTAACTGCCTGTTAATGGCGCCAACGTTTAAATTCCAACCCAAACCAACCCAACTGGCTTCGTCATCAATCCCTACTCCTGATTGGTAATTTAAATTAATGGGATAACCATCTATATCCATCAAAGGAATATTGTATTTAAAATCTCCGCTAAATAAATCAACCATGTCAGAAACACCAACAGGCTGAAAAGATTGGGCTTCTGGCTGGGCTGGGCCTGATGTTAGTGCATAAACACTTAAGGGTTGAAAAATTTGTATCAACCACAGCACCAGCAAAAACTTAGCAATAAATTTGGTCTTATTAATTAAAGTATATCCCATATTATTTGATCGTGAGAACGTATTTTTTTTTATTAATAATTTGATCCTGATAAATCAGTGTATATTCTTTTGTCGAAAGGTCTTGGTCGCTGAATCCTACAAGAAATTCATAACTCCCTTTTATCCCATTTACTATGGGTTCCACATATTCCGGATATAACTTTACATTATTTTTGAGCAGATAAAAACAACTGTCAGAATGGTAAAGAAAAGATTCGGTAATTTTTTCCATTCCACTTTCAGCAAATTTCTTATCAGGGAATACCCTAATCATGAAAGTCCGCGTGTGCTCCGTAGATGGCGTTTCTTTTAATTGCGCCATTACATTTAAATCGACATCGGAACTTTGACCGGCAGGTTTTTTAGTACTACATGAAAGTATCAAACCAAGTAAAATTATTATAGTGGCTTGTCTCATTCTGTTGGTTGTTTATATAAAAATCTTAAACTTTTCTGACTGCCATCAGGCATTTGAATTTTCATGATATAAGAATAGTTGTCCTCAAATGAAAAATTATGACTCAGATCAATATTGATTTTGTTCTGTCCACGCTTTAACCTCAGCTTAGGGAGGTTTTTGATCTTTTTCGAAGGATTATTAATACATAGAATATTGTATTTTAATTCCTGCTCTCCATAAGAATTAACTAGGGCAAATTTAATCTGGCCATCAGCAACATAATAATTCCCCTTAACCAGATCTTCAATATCCCTATACCCGTAATCAGTTGGTATAACCGCATTCACCGTATCCTGGCAGTTCACCTCGAACGACCAGACATCTGAACGGTTGATTACCGTTTGATCGCGGTAGGCGCTTACCTGCCAGGCATATTTTTTACCGGCTACCAGTTCTTTTGAATTTGGTGGGTAAACCAATAAATTGGCCACTACCCCTTTTTGATTTACAATTGGCAGGTTGTAATTTAAGGCTTCAACGGCATTCTGCTTATCTTTAATTTCGACCAACATCACCTGGTAGAGTAAACCATCAATCTTTGGTATAGAAGGTTGCCAGGTAAGCAATGGGCGTTTTTCGCAAATTTCGTCCTGATCGTAGGGTTCGATCAGATCTAAAGGTGCTGGTGGTGTAATTTCGTTGTTAAACGTTTGATCGATAATGATCTCTTCGCTTGAGGAGGCCGAATAAATATTAAACGAATATTCGTAATCGCCCTGTGGGAAATATTGGTTGCGTCTGATAAAGTTTGCAGTTGCATTCTGTGCCATGGCCACGCTGGCTGTGCGGGCCACTCCCGAAGGAATAATGTTGTTCCCCGGCGCAATGGTAAATACCCCCGTTTGTATAGTGGCAATTTTTCCGGCACGTGCTTCCGTTACCGTAATGTTCATCCTTACCGATTTTACACCGGATGCATTGAATATAGATGCCCTAAAAAGACCGTTCAGCGTGGTACCATATACCTCTGGAACAAACACAATACTTGTTTGGGCAGACACAACGGTACTTATGGAAATAAATAAAATAAATAATCTTAGTTTAAGTTTGCTCATTGTCTGTCGAGATAATAGTGTATAGATATTTCTCCCCTATTGGTAGAGAAAAGATCAGGATAGGTTGGGGTAATCAGGTTTTTACGGATATCTACATAAGCAGAGATATCAAAATGTTTCTTCAGCATGAACTGGATACTTTGTTTAATACCGGCCTGGCGCGCAAGATGCTGATTATCCAGATAACTCAGTCCGCTCGACATCGAAACACCGCTGAATAACTGGTATTGTAGCGACGCATCTGAGTTGAGCATATTGCCCAATATGGTATTGGCATTAAGTTCGCGGTTATAAAAAAGGTTTCCAGAAAGCGAAAAGTCTTTAAATACCACTGTTTGTACATAGTTTAACTGCAATAAACTAGAATTGCCCAATGATAAGGGGTTGGCAATTTCCTGCTGCGCCACACTTACATGGCTAAACCCGCGCTGCCCAAACATTTTATAATTCGAATTGAGATCGAGCTGAAGTTTTTTAGAGGCATATACCGGAGTACTGCCCTGCGATACCTTATCAACGCCGTTATCAATATATTTTAGGCCTAAATTAGCCGACCTGGAAATGCGGAATCTCGAATCGAGCTGAATGTTATGGTTGCTCCAGTGCGAATGATCAGTCGCACTAATGGGCATGTTTTTAAAGTCGGAACGTACAGAAAGTGTCATTTTCTTGTGGAAAAATTCTTTACGGATATTTCCACCAAACCTTAGGTTAAGGTTACCAATCCCCTGTTGCCCAGGATTTTGAAATCCGGAACCTGCATAATTAACAAATACAGTGCTCCTGATTCCCAGCTTTTTATCATCGATAGAATGGTTTAATCCAACCGACATGGTCTGCAGAAAATCATCTCTAAAATAGTTACCATTGGTATTTCTATCGATTATTAACTGATCCGGACCAAAGGCAGCAAGTTCTTTGTATTGTGTAGAGGATTTGGAAACATCAAAAGTAAATGTTCCTGCCTTACTGAACCGAAAGGCCTGACTAATGGTAAATACCATATTATTTCTTGGCAATGCATTTTGAGCTGATCCAAAGCTTCCGTTAAATTGCCGATCGTATGTACCCACCCATGAAAGCTTGCCCGAACCGAACGAAAAATTTGTAGTGGGTACACTTAAATAACTGTAGAGTTTTGGAATGGCAAAAGTGGACGCATTAAAACCGGCATCTTTTGTTGAATTAAGGTCGAGGTTGGTACTTACCCCAACAGTCACCGGCCCTCTTGGCGTTCTTAAAGAAAAATTGAAACCATTTAAAAAGAGATCGCGGTTGAGAAAACTTCCAGGCAATTGATGGCCAAAATTACCAGCCTGAAACTCACGGAGTTTGGCATAACCTTTCTGTAAAAAGCCCATATCTTTTCCTTTAGCAAGTTCCGAGACAAAGAAATTTTCGAGTTCTTTTTGCGAGATTTTACCTTGGGCTACTTTTTCCAGTAATTCAAGTTTTTCAGGGTCAAGCCCACTATCATATACAGATTGTTGTACCTTTTGGATTTCTGTAAACAATTCCTGCTTTTTTGCATTTAATAAGTTTGTAAGCGAATCCTGCCCGTGTTGACTAAGTTGTTTCCCCC
>NZ_JBFTQI010000275.1:0-7007 GCF_056398925.1 Pedobacter sp. 01T416_2 | reverse complement strand
GCACTTAAGGGGTTTCTGCGGTATTTAACGATATCGTAAGACCTTGACGATTGGCTGGAAGTAGCCGATAACCAGTATTTATAACGGGAATCACTCGCTCCGGCTGTTGCCTTTTCGTAAATATAATCTGCGGCATCCTCAATCAAGTAAAAACCCCTAGTGCCACTTTGAAACCAATTGTCTTTTATTTCTTTTGCAGCACCTGGAATGTACCATCCAAAAACGAGTTCCTTATAAAGAATACGATCTTTTTTCGAATCTTCGAATGCCTCAAAATCACTTTTTGCTGTCCATGGGAATTTTTTCGAGTCAATAACCTCCTTAGCGTTAAGTAAGGCCTTAACCTTATCATTTTTATAAAGGTAAACCCGGGCAAGCGTTCCGCATACAGCATAATAATTTAAACGATGCCTTCTGTTCTGTAAGAAAAGACTTGGGTTTTTCTCTTCTGTATTTTTCAGCGTATCGGTTACTAAGGGATAATTCACCATATAACTGGCACTCCGAATCGGATCTACAACCAATAATTGTTTCGACTCTTCCAGATCTTTGATGATCAAATCAAGGGTTTCTGATACGTTAGCAACGGGAGTAATCTCTTTCGTGTATTTATTAGCATATGGAATTCCTTTTGCAGAGGGGTTTCTCAAATAAGAAGGCGCAAAAAGACGCAACAGGTCGAAATGCAAGTATGCTCTTAAGGCAAGTGCTTCTCCTTTGACAATGGAATAATTGGCGCCACTAAAAATGCTCCTTTTTGCATCTACATTTTCAAGGATCAGGTTACAGTTTACAATGGCATTGTATAAACCGGCCCATATTTTATCCTTGCGCTTGATAAACTCTCCATGTTTATAATTGTACAATGAGGTCTGTCTGTAATCCTGTCCGTCATCACGCATCGAAAAATTTTGGGCCAGCACCTCTGTTGTGCCAAATGTGAGTTCTTTACCGTACAGATCTGATTCTGTACTACGGTTATATACGCCGTTTATGGCTTCCATAAAGCCATTTTCTGTACTGAATAAAATTGGAGCAGCAATTTCTGATTCCGGCTCAACTTCCAGCCATTTCTTGCAGGAACTCAATAACCCTGTTATCAAGACAAGGCATATTAACAATCTAATTTTCATGTTCTTATATTTTAAATCTGTTCATTAATAGCTTAAAAAGCTGCTCTAACAGAAAAGGTTAAACTCCTCGTAAACGGATAATTAATGCCTCTTTCTTCTTTTACTGATGACCAGCGCACTACATCATTGGCCGTTATCTGAAACATGAGACTCGACATCGATAATTTAGATGCGATTTTTTTATTCATATCATAAGAAAGGTTTACTGATTGAAGATTGATCAGATTATCTGGCTGTATAAATCTCGAGCTTACATCAGTCTCGCCATTATCCGCTATATTTTTATAAAAAGAGAGGTCGCCAGACTGCTTCCACTTTTCTTCGAATACACGCTTATCAACATTATATTTTGGATCAGCATTTTCAACACGCTCTACCAGTGTCAGGTTATATTTGTCGCCACCGAAAAAAGTTTGAAACTGTACATACAGACTAAATCTTTTGTAGTTAACCGTTCCACCAAAGTAACCGCTCACTTTAGGATTAGGATCGCCAATTACAACATAATCTCTCTTATCGTAGTCGTATGTAAGTGTACCATCTTTTTTCAGGTATAATTCACGTCCGTTTTCCGGATCTATGCCTAGCGAGCGAACGCCATAAATGGCATTAAAAGGTTGCCCTTCGCTAAATCTAAGTAAGGGAATGCCCCTGTAACCACCATCTCCTGGTTTTACCGACTGCAATTCGTCTGCCCTGTCATTGTATTTTTTTAATGCGTTGGAGATTCTCACCACTTTGTTTTTGTTGGAAACCATACTTGCATTCAGGTTTACCGACCAGTCTTTACTTCTTACTGCATCTATGGTTAGCCCCAGCTCAGCKCCTTTGTTCTCCATGTCGCCAAGGTTTTCCTTATAAGACAGAAATCCTGTTGATGGCGGTAATGTAATATCGGCCAGAATATCTTTGGTAAACTTCTTATATATTCTCGGCGTAATCATTACACGATCTTTAAACAGACCGATATCGATACCAATATCCGTCATCCTCGTTTTTTGCCACCCAAGGTTATCATTTCCATAACTGTTTACTCCGGCACCAATACCAGATGAATACCAGTTTCCTGTATTATATTTATAAATGGTTTTTGATAAGTAAGGATCGAACTCTACCGAACCGGTGAGACCCGTAGAGGCTTTTATTCTAAGTTGGCTAATTACAGGATTACCTTGCAGAAATTCCTCCTGGTGTACATTCCATCCTAAGCCGAACGACCAAAAAGGAGCCAGTTTATTGTTCACTCCGAATTTTGAAGAACCATCAATACGAACGGTTCCATCCATAAGGTAGCGGTTTTTATAGGAGTAGTTCATCGTAAAGAAAGAACCAAAAAGTCGTGCTTTTTCGAGCCTGCTTTGCGGTTTTCCATCTTCAGCGTACCCCTTGGCAAATCCTATGCTCGTAAAACGATCATTAGCAAATCCGATAGCGGTAAATTCTTTTTGATCGCGCAGCTCTGTACGGGCATTTACACCTACTAATGCGTTAAAATAATTGCCACCAATCTGCTTTAGCCAGGTTAACCTGATATTACTATCCCAATAGGTTTCTTTCATTTCCCTATTCATGTATTCGCCCTTTTCATCTATTTTATCTGTTGTGTACAGGTAATATTTATTTGCTAGTGGAGAGGTGAATATGTCATCAGAATTTGACCGTGTGGTTACGCTCATTTGAGCCCTTAACCGAAGGTTGTTCGCCACCTCTACATCAGCAGAAAGGTTATCAATAATTTCGGTGTACTTCGATTTGTTGAAACTGCTTAAGCCAGCATCGAACAGCGGATTAAAAACATATTCTCTCGATCGATCTTGTTTTTCATATATATCAGAAATCCTCATCGTCATGCCATTGGCATCTTGCAATGGGTAATAAGGATTCATCCGTACATAATTAGAAAAATCGCCATATGGAGATTCGGTAGCGCCTACTTGTGTTATGGATAATTCATTTCTGAACTGAATTTTCTTTACATTATACTGAAAACTCATTCCTCCTGAATATTGGTCCCTTTCCGATCCTTTCATTGCTCCGGGCCTGGTTTGGTAACGAAGGTTTACATTGTACCGAAATGCTTGTGAACCTCCATCTAAATTTACAGCATGTTTATGCCCTATGGTATTACGCAGGGGTTGCGATAGCCAATAACTGTTAACACCACCAACAACATTGGCTTTTTTATGGTAATAGATTTCATCGAGCTGATCTTGAGATACCTGTTGTTTCGAAGAATTATATAATCCTGCCAAAACTTCATAATCTAGTTTTTCAGCTGCATTTAACACCTGATAATCAGTTAGATCTGCAGCGGTAAGATTCAATTCGTAGTTGTATTCTATCCTTAGTTTCCCTTCTAAAGGTATTTTAGTCGTTATCACAATTACACCATTGGCCGCGCGTGAACCATAAATTGCCGTTGCAGCCGCATCTTTTAATGAGGTAACCGATGCAATTCTATTCACATCCAGATCAAATACTTTCTGCACGCTTACTTCATATCCGTCAAGCATAAAAACAGGCATGTTCGCTGTTCCAAGAATATCATCTCTTCTCAGCACCTGCCCATCGCCGCTTGGCAGTGCAGAAGCTCCTCTAACATTGATAGAAGGAATTCTGTTGGGATTAGAGCCTGCAAGATTATTATCTATCAGTTTAAATGAAGGATCGAATGTTCCGATACTTTGAAGCAAACTCTGTGGGTTTACCCTTCTCAGCTGATCTCCGGATATCGTAATCGCATTACCGGTATAGTTATCTTTTTTAATCGTTTGATAACCCGTTACCACTACATCGTTCATTTGGGTCATCTTAGAGACAAGCTTAACGTTTAACGTTTTAGTACCTGTAACCTTGGTTTCAAACAAGTCGTAGCCCACATAACTAAAAACCAAAATGCTTCCTTCATCAACATTTACTTTGAATTCGCCTTTATCGTTGGTAATGCCTACGCTTGCACCATTTTTAATGGAAATATTAACGCCCGGAATGGTTTCTCCTGTAGCTTTATCAGCAACAACACCTTTTACTTCAATTTTGGCGTTAACAACTGCGGTTGGCGCCGGTAAATCCTCTTTACCGCTGATTACGACAGTTTTGTTAACAATATTAAAACTGAGGTTCTGATCTTTTAAAGCGGCATTTAACGCCTCGGTTAGCGAAGCCTTCATTAATTCTATAATTACTTCGGGTTTATCCTGCAACAACTGACCTTTATAAAAGAAAAAATAGCCCGTTTGCTTTTTGATCTCCTTAAAAACCTGTTTTAGCGAAGTTTTTCTTCGAGAGAGCGTTACGGTTTGTGAAAAGGTGGCTGCCGAAACATGTAGGGCACCAACCAGTAGTAAAATTGTAGTCAATTTCATGACCAATAAAAATTTAATCTTTACCCTCCGCATGTCGCACACGGGGTTGTAAAGGGTAGTTAATTTCATACCTTTGTAATGAATGAGGTTAAAAAATAGCAGCTGGGTTTCGAAGCAAGCTGCTTGTCCAAATTTCTACCGGAAGCGTTATCGCGCTTTCGGTTTTTTTTAAGGTAGGATGCTAAATTTCTGGTAGTTTTTTCATCATAAAGTTTAGTTAGTTCGTGAATTGGTTGGTTGATTTCTCGGCTGTTTAAAGAAAAGCCATTCTTGTTTAATTTCTAGTTACAGTGAGCACCTTGCCTTTTGCATCAATATGAACGTGATTAAGTTCTAATATTTTAAATACCTCTGCCAGGTTGCTATTTCTCGGAATTTCGCCTACATATTTTTCTGTTGAAATTTTGCCCTGATAAACTACATCTACATCGTACCAACGCGAAATTTGCCGCATAATGCTTTGGAGATCATCATTATCAAAAGAGAAAATATTATTCTTCCAGGCCATTTCTTTATCAATATCAATTTCCTGATCGACAATTAATTTAGCCGTGTTTATATTTAATTTCGATTGTTCTCCCGGGTGCAGATTTACACTACCAGAGGCATTGCTCACTTTTACAGCACCTTCTAAAAGCGTGGTTTTAACAGCGGCTTCATCATTATAGGCATTAATATTAAAATGAGTACCCAAAACTTCTACCGTCTGGCCCTCTGTTTTTACCCTAAAAGGGCGGGTATGGTCTTTTGAAACCTCAAAGTAGGCTTCTCCATTAAGTTCTACTACTCTTTCGTTTTTAGCAAAGGCATAAGGGTATTTTAAGGTCGTGGCTGCATTAAGCCAAACTTTTGTACCATCGGGCAGGCTTACCTGGTATTGTCCGCCGCGGGGCGTGCTAATCGTATTGGAGCCTGTAACTGATGCATTTGGGATTTCTTTAATGATGTATTCGAGCTGGCCGTTTTTTGCCTTACGGATTTCGATACCGTTTTGGCTCGCAATCTGACCGTTTTTAGCATCATCCAGATTTACCACCGTTCCATCGGCTAGTGTTAACATAGCTTTATTTCCACCTGGAAGAATATCTTTTAATTCGGTTTTAGCTGTTAATGGCAAAGTATTACGACCTGCCATAAAATAGAGTCCTACGCTAAAGCATAAAATAATACTGGCAGCTATCGCTATGCGCTTAACCGTGACCAATTTTACAGATCTTCTTCCTGGGCTTAACCGGTTCCATACTTCTTCTTTACTGGTTTCAATGAGCAAGTGGTCAGGAGCCTCTTTTTCGAAAGGCAACTGAAGGTACCATGCTTCTACAATAGCAATTTCTTCTGGCGTACAATGGCCTGCACGGTATTTATCTAAAAGCTTTTTTGCATTTTTCTCCATTAAAAAGAAATCTAGTTTGGTTGATTATTATATATACGGCGAAGCTATAGCCTTGGGGGTATCAAAAAATTATTTTTTTTTTAATAATTTGATTCAACACCCATTTAAAAGAAAAAAAATCGAATTTAAATTACAACCACAGTGGCTAACTATAGGTTTTTAACAAGAAAACAACATAAACTGCTACCCCAAGCCGAGTTTTAAGGATTCGTAGTGCTTTTTTAACCTGCGTTTTAACAGTTAACTCAGAAAGCCCTAATTCGACCGCTATTTCTTTATGCGATTTATTCTCTTTACGGCTTAATATAAATATTTCGCGCATTTTTGGCGGCAAAGCATCAATTTCCTGCTCAATTAATAGCGCCATCTGCTTTTCGCGCACCATATAGTCAGTTAACACATGATCTTGATCTATAAAATCCTGCAAGGAATCAACGTATTTGCTTTCTACTTTTTGATGCGCAAACACATCCAGTACACGGTTACGCACTGCTGTATATAAATATGCTGATAAATTACCATCAGGCGCTACCTGTAAACGTTTAACCCAAAGCGATTCGAACAACTGGTGTAATACATCCTTTGCTTCTTCATCGTCATTTAAGCGTTTATTGGCATGGATAAAAAGCAGGCCATAAAAGCGGTTATAAATTTCGGTAAACGCCAACTCATCACCTTGAGTTAACAAGAATGCCAATTCGCTATCAGAATATGAACCGTAAACACGCATAGAGATAACACAAAGATAATATAAATACAATCGGTTTCACTGGCTTGTATCGAGTCTTATCTTACTTATCTCTTGACATTTGCAATTTTTTACATAAATCGGCGTATTTTGCGCCCTAAAAAGAAAAACAAGCAGTTTTTAAAGCCTTTGTCATTAAAAAAAGACCAAAATAGATACAATTAGTTATTATTAGGTTTCAATTGACGAGATTCCGACAGCTAAATTATGCGTTTTCAACCACAGATGCACACAGATAAACAGGGATTTATAACTGCCAATAAACCTGACATACAAGCCTTAAACTTCGCGGCTTAATATTGCTGCATACGCTACCAGTACAATACAGATAAATGAGGCAATGGTTCTGATCCGATGGAATAAATTCC